>DASRJN010000620.1:0-4833 GCA_035649455.1 Acidimicrobiales bacterium | reverse complement strand
CCGCCGGATCAGGCAATCTGCCCGCGTGGGTGCGCGTGACCGCTGGGCGGACTGGCTGGTGGAGGGCCGCGAACGCGGGCTCGATCAGCGCCAGATCCGGAGGATGGGGACAGCACTGAGGCGAGTGCGTGATCGCGTGCTCGGGGGCGGGCGGCTCCGCCAGGGCATGCGAGTGGTCGATGTGGGCGCCGGGACCGGGCTCCTGGCGCTGGATGCCTGCCGGCGCGTCGGCGCCTCCGGCAGCGTGCTCGCGGTGGACATCTCGCACGATGCTCTGACCTCGTGCCTCCAGCTGCCGCGGCCGGCCGGCGCGCTGAACGCAGTGGTGGCCGACGCGCGGGCCCTACCCCTGCCGGACCGCTGTGTCGATGCGTTGGTGATGCGGTCGGTGCTGATCTACGTCGTCGACAAGGCGCGCGCCGCGGGCGAGCTGCATCGGGTGCTGCGGCCGGGCGGTCGCCTGTCGATCTTCGAGCCGATCAACAGCCAGTACCAGTGGTTCGCCGGGCTCGACCTCTCGGACCTCGAGCCGGATCGGAGCCGGGTCGTCGACCGCTGGCGCGCCGGCGCCGACCCTGGGGGGGCGATGCTGGGCTTCGACGAACGCGACCTCGTCGCCCACTTCGCCGACGCCGGCTTCGACTCCGTCGAGCTGACCTACGAGGTCGCCCGGCGCCGAGCCGCCGCGCGACGAGCGGACGTGGCCGCCTACCTGACGATCCGGCCGAACCCGAACATGACCAGCTACGAGGAAGCGGCGCGCGAGGTGCTGGGCGACGACGCCGATGAGCACCTCATCGCGCTCGCAACCGCACTCTCGGAGCGCCCCTCGACCTCGGTGCAGGCCGTCGCGTTCCTACGTGCCCGGCGAGCCCGCCGTTAGCACCTCCGCCACCGCTTGGTGCAACGCCTGCTCCAGGGCTTCGCCCGCGGGGTTGGGCACGGCTTCGGCCCGTCGGACGACGACGAGGTGGCGTTCGGCGATGGGCGGCCCGAGGATGAGGTCGGCGCCGTCATGCCGGCGGGACGCGGCCGGCAGCACCGTCCAGCCGAGGCCGACGCGGACCATCTCGCGCAGCACCTCGGGCTGGTGCGACTCGGCGACGACGTCGAAGGGCGCGCCGGCGCGGCGGAGGGCGTGCTGGATCACCTGTCGGGTATGGGCGCCGGCGGGGTAGGTGACCCACGGTCCCCACTCGGTCGGTGGGCGGTCGAGGGCGCGGCGGTCGGGGGCGTGGACGAAGAGCCGCTCGTGCGTGAGCGGGGTGGTCACGATCGAGGAGACCAGACCGGGCGGCTCGACGCAGACGACCAGGTCGAGCTCGGCCCGGCGGAGCAGTTCGAGGAGGGCGGCCGAGTTCGTGACGGTGAGCCGCAGGTCGAGCTCGGCGCGCTCAGCCCGGAAGTTGCGCAGCGTGGGGGAGAAGTGCTCGACGGCGGCGGCGTCGATCATCCCGACCCGCAGCGACCCGCCCCGTCCCTCGCGCACCCGGTGCGTGTACCGGGCCAGGTCGACGGTGCGGGCGACGACCTCGCGGGCGTGGGCCAGCACGGGCGCGGCGGCCGGGGCGAGGACGCGCCGGCGGCCGTCGCGCTCGAACAGCGGGAGCCCGACCCGGCGCTCGAGCTCGGCGAGGCCCTGACTGAGCGCGCTGGGAGTCACGCCTTCGGCGGCCGCGGCCACCGCCCACGTCGGCGCGTCGGCCACGGCGACCAGGTACTCGAGCTGCTGCACGGTGAGGTTCGGGACCGCGATGTCGGCGGGCGTCCGGGGGGTCGGCACGACCGGGGAGAATAGTTCAGTATTTCTGAACAGAGACAGACAGACGGTCAGACCTGTTTACACTTTTCCCCATGCCCAGTCCCCGCACGATCGCTCCCGCCACCGGCCGGCTCGGCATCCTCACGCCCGGCCTCGGCGCGGTGGCCTCGACGTTCATGGCCGGCGTCCTCGCGGCCCGGTCCACCGGCGCCGCGCCCATCGGGTCGGTGTCGCAGATGGCGCACATCCGCCTCGGCAGCCGTGACGAGGGCCGCAACCCGCTGATCAAGGACTTCGTCCCCCTCGCCTCGCTCGACGACATCGTGTTCGGGGCCTGGGACCCGATCTCGGCCAACGGCCTCGAAGCCGCCCGCACCGCCGGCGTGCTCGAAGACCGCGACCTGGCGGCCATCTCGGGCGAGCTCGAAGGCATCGTCGCCATGGACGCCGTGTTCGACCAGAGCTGGGTGAGCCGGCTCAAGGGCACGCGGGTCAAGACCGGCGCCAGCAAGATGGACCTGGCCGAGCAACTGATGGCCGACATCGAGCGGTTCCGCACCGAGAACGAGTGCGACCGGCTCGTGATGGTCTGGTGCGCGTCCACCGAGGCGTACCGCGACGTCACCGCCGTGCACTCGACCATCGAGGCGTTCGAGCAGGGCCTGCGCGACAGCGACGAGATGATCTCGCCGAGCCAGATCTACGCCTACGCCAGCATCATGTCGGGCGTGCCGTTCGCCAACGGCGCCCCCAACCTGAGCTGCGACCTGCCGTGCATGTTCGCCCTCGCCCAGCGGGAGGGCGTGCCGATCGGCGGCAAGGACTTCAAGACGGGCCAGACCCTGATGAAGACGATCCTCGCCCCCGGGCTCAAGGCGCGGATGATCGGCCTGCGGGGCTGGTACTCCACCAACATCCTCGGCAACCGCGACGGCGAGGTCCTCGACGACCCCGAGAACTTCCGGTCGAAGGAGGTGTCGAAGCTGGGCGTGATCGACACGATCCTCCAGCCCGAGGCCTACCCCGAGCTCTACGGGAACATCGACCACGTGGTGCGGATCAACTACTACCCACCCCGCGGCGACAACAAGGAAGGCTGGGACAACATCGACATCTTCGGGTGGATGGGCTACCCGATGCAGATCAAGGTCAACTTCCTGTGCCGCGACTCGATCCTCGCCGCGCCGCTCGTGCTCGACCTCGCCCTGTTCTTCGACCTGGCCGCCCGGGCCGGGGAGACGGGCGTGCAGGAGTGGCTGAGCTTCTACTTCAAGGCGCCGATGACGGCGGACCCGGAGCTCGACCCCGAGCACGACATCTTCATCCAGCAGATCAAGCTCAAGAACACCCTGCGGGAGTGGATGGGCGAGGAGCCGGTCACCCACTCCGAGGCCTGACCCGGGGGGTGGACCGCTGCCAAGCTGGTGCCGGTCCATCACTCTCTGCCCCACGGAGTCCCAGATGTCGTCGACCCCGGAGCCCGAGCACCTCAACAACCCTCATCACCGCCAGACGCTGCTCCAGACCTTCCAGCACCCGGTGAACCACAACATCGAGTGGCACGCCATGGTGTCGCTGCTCGAGGCCGTCGGGTCGGTCGAGCTCCGCCACGACGGCGAGTACGCGGTGCAAGTCGCGAGCGAGACCGCGTTCCTCGGCCGTCCGCGGGGCAAGGACCTGGACGTCGAGCAAGTGCTCGCGGTGCGCCGCTTGCTGACAGCCGCGGGGTACGGCCCCGTGGCGGAGGCCATGCGGGCCGAAGGCAGGGAGGCCTGACCCTACGGCGGAGGCCTCGCCTCACATGGCGTCGACCTGCGGCATGATCTCTTCCCTCAGCCGCTTGAGGTCGTCCATCGTCTTGGCCACCGGCACGTCCTGGAACGGCGGCCATAGGAGCGGCATCGTCAACCCGACTTCCTGGTAGCGCTTGAGCGTGTCGGTGAGCTGCGCCGCAGTTCCCGCCAGCAGGTTGGTCGCCTTGCCCTGCGGCGTCTGATCGGTCGCCTCGTCGGTGATGACGAACCAGATCATGCTGCAGATCTCGAGGCTGTCGACCGAGTGGGAGCGCCCGAGCTCCTGCAGCTCTCGCTCGATGGCGCCGCGCCACTGCTGGAGCTCGTCCGGCGTGTCCTGGATGCCGATCCAGCCCGCCAGGCCGTATTTGGCGATGCGGTTCGCCGAGCGCTTCGGGTCCTTGAGCCCGCTGAAGAAGATCGGCGGGTGCGGTTGCTGCAGCGGCTTCGCTCCGAACCCGCATCGGTCGAAGTCGGCGAACTCGCCGTGGTACTCGAAGAGGTCCTTCGTCCAGACGCCCTGCATGATCTCGATCGTCTCGCGCACGTGCTGGTGGCGGCGGGGGAAGATGTGCGCGGCGCTGGCGGCGGCGAACTCCTCGGGCATCCAGCCGGACCCCACGCCCACGTTGACCCGGCCGTTCGAGAGGTGGTCCACCGTGGCGATCTCGGTAGCGAGCACGCCGGGCGAGCGGTACGGCGTGTCGGTGATGCTCATTCCGATCCGCACCTTCGTCGTCTTCGCCGCGAGCCAGGGGATCAGCGGCATGCCTTGGAACCACTCGCCGCGGGAGGACACCGGCAGTGCCTTCGGGAACTCGTCCATCATGCCGAACGAGTACTGGAGCTCGACGCGGTCGGAGGCCTCCGGGACGACGATCCGGTCGAGCGTCCAGACGGAATCGAAGTCGAGCTCCTCGGCGAGGCCGGTGAGATCTTCGAGCTCCTTGACGGTCACCTTGTCGCGGAAGTTCGGCAGGTACAGAGCGAGCTTCATGGTGCGTCGGCCTCCTCGACGTGCATGGGCTGGCGTCAACCGGTCGTTTGGTCCGCCCCGACCTGGCGGCCCCGTGCGGACCGTAACAGTTCAGCCTGGCGCCCGGGGTCCGCTTCGACCCGGAGCTGGTTCTGCAGCTCCCGTTTGACCACCTTGCCGTAGTTGTTGGTCGGCAGGGCGTCGACGAAGCGGTAGTCCTTGGGCCGCTTGAAGCGGGCGATGTGATCGAGGCACGTCCGGTCGAGCTCCTCGACCGCCGGAGGAGGGGCGCCCTCGGCGGC
>DASRJN010000619.1:0-5161 GCA_035649455.1 Acidimicrobiales bacterium | reverse complement strand
ATGCCGGCCAGGAGGTCGAGGACGATCGCCCGCCGTCACCCGACCGGTCGGCCGCCGTGACCGCCCCGCCCGTCGTGCAGAACGACAGCGGGTAGCCGCCGTCGCAGGCGGCAACGCACAACGAGGCGGCCACCCGCACCGCGTCCTCGAACGTCTCCTCGCTGTAGGGCGCGGCGCTGGTGTCGAGCACCACCATCAGGCGCGGCTCGTTGGGAACGACGTTGTGGCGGACCATCAGCGTCCCCATCCGGGCCGTGGACCGCCAATGGATCAGCCGCAGGTCGTCGCCCGGCACGTACTCGCGCAGGCTGTGGAAGGCGATACCGCCCTGGGGGGACGTGCTGGTAGTGGGTCCGTCCATGTCCCGGGCGCGGCCGGTGGGCACAGGATCGACCACATGGACGCGCGGGTGGACCGCCAGGGTCGAGTGCGAGGCGTGGTCCTGGGCGAGCATCACCAGGCGCAACGGATCTGAGCGCGCCATGGTGAGCGGGCCCACCTGGTAGACGCCACGGCGATCGGTGGGCAGCGCGTAACGGGTCACGTAGGAGGCCCCGGGCGCCAAGCTGGGCAGCGGCACCGCAACTTTCCGCGCGCCGACGGTCTCCACCGCCAGCAACGGTGGGCTGCGACGGGCCGCCGCGTTGGTCAGGGTGAGGATGCCGCGGGCCGGCTCACCTTCCGCGACGCGGGCGGGCGCGACCTCGCGCGTGGCCACCATGTCGGGGCGGAGCAGCATCCACCACAGCCCCGTGAGCAGCGCCAGCACGCACGCCAGGCCCACCGCGACCAGCTCGGGATAGTGGGCCAGGGAGCCGGCGAGCAGGAACAGCACGGCAGCCGCGGCAACGACCTTCCCCGACGTGGTGAGCACCTGCCGATGGTGCGCGGGTGCGATCGGCCGAGTCCCCAGGGGAATTCCCAGGATCCGTGCGGGGTCTGTGCGTGAACGGCACGTGGCGTGCCCTAACATCATGGGCGGGAAGGGCTGAAGAGTCCGGGAGCAGGGATGCCCGACCACGGCGGAAATTCGCGCAGCGCGCCCTTGGGCCGCGACGCAGAACTGCGGGTTCTGCGTCGCCTCCTCGACGACGCCGGCGCGGGGCATGCCTCGGCGTTGGTGCTCGGCGGCGAGGCCGGCCAGGGCAAGACCTCCCTCGTCGAGTGGGTGACGGCCGCCGCCCTCGAGCGCGGCTTCAACGTGCTGGCCGCGACCGGTGTGGAGTTCGAGAGCGAGCTCGCGTTCAGCGGTCTCACCGCCTTGCTTCGCCCATTGCTCGATCACATCGAGGAACTGACCGACCTCCAGGCGCAGGCGCTGCAGGGCGCGCTGGGCCTCGCCCCCTCCGACGGGCCCGCACTCACGGTGTACGGGGCCACCCTGTCGCTGCTCTCGCAGGCGGCGCTGGTCGACCCGGTGGTGGTCGTGGTGGACGACGCCCAGTGGATCGACCGGGCCAGCCTGGAAGCGCTGGTGTTCGCGGCCCACCGCTGTGACGCCGACCGGGTGGGCTTCGTGTTCGCCCACCGCACGGGCACGCAGTGCCTGCTCGACCAGACCCGCTTCACCCGCCTGGAGTTGCCGGGCCTGAGCGAGGGCGCGGCTACCGAGCTGGTGGGGCGCCTGGGTGTGGTGCCCGTCGTGGCCCAACGCTGCTGGCGGCTCACGCATGGCAACCCGCTGGCGCTGATCGAGGGCATCCGGGGCCTGTCGCCGGCGCAGCGGGCGGGCGAGGCGCCGCTGCCCACCGTGTTGCCGGTGGACGACCGGCTGCTGGACGACTTCCGCATGAAGCTGGCCGTGCTGGGGCCCGCGTCCCTCCGGGCTCTCGGGGTCGCCGCGCTGGCCTCGGAAGGCGACCTCGACATCATCGGCTCGGCGCTGGCCGACCTCGGCGGGTCCCTTGACGACCTGGAGCCCGCCGAGACCCATCAGGTGGTGACGATGGGGCAGGGCCGGGTGGAGTGGCGCCACCCGCTGCTGCGGTGCGCGGCCCACCAGGTGCTCGACGCCGTTGAGCGCCGGGACATCCACCAGGCTCTGGCCCGCGCCACCGCCGCCGCCGGCCAGGACGACCGGGCCGTCTGGCACCTGTCCCAGAGCGTGGCCGGGCCGGATGCCGACGTGGCCGAGCGGCTCGCCGACGCCGCGGCCGTGGCCTACCGGCGGGGAGCGGTCGTCGCCGCGGCCGAGGCGTACGAGCAGGCCGCGCGCCTGGCCCCGGCCGGGCGGGATCGGGACAGCTATGTGCTCGGTGCGGCCGACGTGCGCTGGGCCATGGGCGACTTCGAACGAGCGACCGCCATGCTGCGCCCGGCCATCGAGCGGGCCGACGATCCGGTGACCCGGGGGCGGATGGCCGTGATCCTGGGGCAGGCCGAGACGTGGCTCTCGGGCGCACCGGCCGCCATCGAGCTGTTCGAGACCCATGCCCGGGCCACGCAGGACACTGCACCCGAGCTCTCCGCCGTGCTCATGCTGCACGCCACCATGGCCCGGCTCATGACGCTGGACATGGTGGGCAGCCTGGAGGCCGCGGGGCGGGCCGCCTCGACCGCCGAGCAGGCCACGGAGCCGCACGTGTTGTTCGGGGCCTACGCGGTGCGGGCGCTCGCGGGGTTCTTCGCCGGTGGCGGGCCGGCCTCCGAGGTGGCCATAGAGCCCATCGGCCAGGTGGCCGCGGCCAACCTCGACGACAAGGACGACCAGGGCGTCGCCACCATCGTCCAGCTCTGCGCCTACGCGTACATGGCGTGCGGTGACGTCGACCGGGCACTCGACCTGATGTCGATGGTCATCGAGCACAGCGACGCCAGCGGCATGCTGGGTCGCTCGGTGGTGGCCCGGATGGTGCGGGCCGAGGCGCTGTGGCGGCGGGGCCGCTGGGCGGAGAGCCTGGCGCAGCTCAGCCACCTGCGGTCGCTGCTGCAGTCGACCAACAACCACCCGGTGTCGCGGGCCTTCACCTCCGCCGTGCTGACCCGGCTGGAGGCGGGCTTGGGCCACGACGAGGCCTGCCGCCGCTACGCGGCCGAGACCTTGGAGGCCTCGATGCCGCTGGGGATCCACCACCTGACCGCCTGGGCGCACAGCGGGCTGGGCCTGCTGGACCTCGGGGCGGGCCGGCACGCGGACGCGGCCGCCCACTTCGACCAGGTCGCCGCACTGGCGGCGCAGATCGGCGAGCCGGGGTTCCTGTGGTGGCACGGCGACGCCATCGAGGCGTACCTGGGGTGTGGGCGCATCGCGGACGCCCAGGACCTGCTGGACCGGCTGAACGGCATCGTGGCGACCACCCAGCGACCATGGGCCCGGGCGGTGGAGGAGCGCTGCGCCGCGCTGCTGGCGCTCACGGTGGACAGCGGCGTGGGCGGCAGTCCACGGGAGGCGCGCCCCCCGGAGGATGCCGAAGAGGCCCCGCTGGGCGATCCGTGCGATCGCCTGGCCCGCGCCCAGGATGGCTTTGCCGAGCTGGACGCCCCGTTCGAGGAGGCCCGCACGCTCCTCGCCTCCGGCGAGCGGCGCATCGCAGCCGGGGACCGGCGCGGCGGTGCCACCGATGTGGCCCGCGCCCGCACGATCTTCGACCGCCTTGGAGCCCGGGCGTGGAGCGAGCGCGCCTCGCACCTGCGGGGCGAGGCCAGCCGTCGCTGGGCTTCGCTCGACGCCCGCCTGACGCCCGCCGAGCTGCGAGTGGCCATGGTGGTCGGCCATGGCGCCTCCAACCGGGACGCGGCCGAGCAGCTGTTCATCAGCGTGAAGACGGTCGACTACCACCTGCAGGCCATCTACCGGAAGCTGGGCCTGCGCAGCCGGGCCCAGCTGGTGGCCATCGTCGCCGGCGAGCAGGCCAACCACATGACCTTCCGGAGCTGAGGTCATCCGGAGACCTCCCGCGGCACCTGCTCCACGGCAACGTCCAGGTGGTCGCCCGCGCTGCGCTGGACGGACACCCGCAGCCCGCCGCCTTGGATCACGGTGCCCGCCGCCGGTGTCATCACCCCGGAGGCTCCCGGGGTGGCCAGTGCCGAGGACCGGGGCACCAGCACGGCGAGGTCGGGCCAGCGCCGGAGCAGAGTCGCCGCAACGCCGGCCGCGGCGCGGGAGTCGGTGCGCACCACCGCCACGTCGAGGGCATCGATCCGGCGCGTGCGTAACCCCGACAGGATGACGTCGTCGCGGGCCCGGCCGTCGAGCGCCACCACCGCATCGCCTCCCGCCTGCCACAGGGTGGCGCCCACGCCCAACGGCTGGGCGCTCGCTCCCGACGGGCCGCCCGGCGCGGGCATCACCGCCATCACCGCCAGCGTGGCCGCGGGGCCGGCGCCGCCGAGCAGCAGCTGCCAGCGCCGGCGGCGACTGGGAGCGAACGAGGGTGGTAGCGGCGCCAGCACGGCGTCGAGGCGGCGCGCCCGGGCGCGGAGGACCGCGATGGAGACCGCCAGGGCGCCCAGGACCAGTAGCTCGCGGGCGCCCAGTGCGCCGAGCGGCCAGGCCGCGGCGGATCGGGCCACGCCGTCGACCCAGCCGAGCAAGAGACGAGTGGGCAGGTGGATCGCCGCCGCCACCGTGCCTCCGGACACCCCGGCCACGAGCCCGGCGGTCAGGCCCCAGACCATGATGGGGCCGGCAGCCGGGACGGCCAGAAGGTTGGCCGGGATGGCCGCCACCGGCACCGGGCCGAACACAGCCACCAGCAATGGGGCGACGGCTGCTTGCGCTGCGAGCGTGACCGACAGCGGGGCCGCCAGCCAGCGGGGCCCCGGCAGCAGCCCGGCGAGCGGGGCGGCCCCGACCTCGATGCCCGCCGCGCCCGCGACTGAGAGCTGGAAACCGAGGGATGTCACCAGCAGCGGGTCGACCAGCACGATGGCGGCCACCCCGAGGGCCAGCGCCCGCAGCGTGGACGCCGGTCGCCCGAGCGCGGTGCCGACCGCCGCCACCGACGCCATCGCCGTCGCCCGCAACACGGACGGCTCAGCCCGCGTGAGCAGCGCGAACCCGGCGAGCACCGCCAACGTCATCGCCAGCCGAGGTCCGAAACGCAGCCGGGACAGCAGCGGAGCCGCGATCACCAACGCAAAGGCGACGTTCTGCCCAGACACGGCCAGCAGATGACTCAGGCCCGCGGCCCGGAACGCGTCGGTCATGTCGGGCGGC
>DASRJN010000618.1:0-8725 GCA_035649455.1 Acidimicrobiales bacterium | reverse complement strand
GACGCCTCGCTCGACCCGGCCGACCTGCCCCGCGTGACCGACCCGGTCCGCGCGGGGACGGCAGACCTGGTGCTCGGGGCCCGGCGGCCGACCCGGCGCGGCGCCTGGCCGCTGCACGCGCGGACCGCCAACCGCTACCTGGCCCATCGGGTGCGCCGGGCGGCGGGCACCCGCCTGCGCGACATCGGGCCCATGCGTGCCGCCCGCCGGGTCGACCTCGCCGGGCTCGGCGTGGCCGACCGCCGGTTCGGATGGCCGCTCGAGATGGTCCTCCGGGCCGGTGCGGCCGGCTGGCGGATCGTCGAAGTCCCGGTGCCCTACGCCCCGCGCACCGGCCGGTCGAAGGTCACCGGCACGTTCCGGGGCACGGCCCGCGCGACCCGCGACATGGCGGCCGTCCTCCGCCATCTCCCGTAGGGCCGCTTGCCGACCCCCATTAGCGGGATGAGGAGCGCTCGGCGGTGGCCAGCGTCTGCCGGGCCGAGCTGCGGGCCGCGTTGGCGGTGCTGCGGACGTTGGCCTGGGCCGCCCGGCCGGTGCTCTTCGCGCCGGACTTGGCGGTGCGGGCCGTCCCGGTGGCGCCGCGCGTGGCGGTTCGGGCTGTGCGGCGGGCGCCCGACTTGGCCGACGTGGCCGTCGCCCGTGCGGTGCGGCCGGCACGATCGGCCGCCGCCTTCGCCCGGCGGGTGGCGTCGATGGCGGCCTCGGTGGCTTCGCTCGCCGCGGCGCGCGTCTGCCGGGCCGTGCTGCGGGCCCGGGACGAACCGCGCGGCGCCCGGCGCGGCTTCTTGCGCCGCAACACGGTGGCCACGAGGTCGCCGATGGCGGTCACGCTGCCCTGGGCCAGCCCGCTCACTGTGTCGCCGATGCGATCCACGACTCCGACCGCCGCTCCCACCACCACGTTGCCGGGCGGCGAGTCGGGAGACCGGGGATGCGGCCGGGTGGGTGCGGTCTTCTTGGCCTCCACCATGGCGTCGCCGAGATGGCTCAGCGCGTCGCGGCCCAGCTCGTCCCGCACCTTCGGGAAGAAGTCCTGTTCCTCTTCCTTCACATGGTGGCGGACGTTCTCGATCAGCACGGTGACCTTGGCATCGAAGCGCTCGTCCTCGGGCTCCATGTGCTCCAGCTCGGAGAGCACCCACTTCACGATGTGATGCTCCTCGAGGCTCTCGAGCGCCATGGCTTCGGTCCCCGGCACAGTCGCTCGCACCACGGGATAGAAGAGCTGCTCCTCGATCGCCGCGTGCACCGACAGCGCCTCGGTAAAGCGCTCCACGATGTTGCGCTTCTCCGCATGGGCCCGGTCCCCGGCCTTCTCGTAACGCCGGAACAGCTGCTCCACCGTCTTGTGATCGTCCTTGAGCAAGGTGATTGCGTCCATCCGCTAGGGCTACCCCTGCTCAGGAGCACTAAACACACCTAGCGTGCGGGGATGGCAGGACGTCTGCGCGTCGGCGTGCAGCTACCCGAGGTCGAGCGGCACGTGCCGTGGTCCGAGTACCTGGCCATGGCCCGAGCCGCCGAAGACGTGGGGTTCGACTCGATCTGGGTCGGGGACCATCTCCTCTACCGGGGCGATGGCCGGGAGGAGCGCGGGCCTTGGGATGCCTGGACCCTCCTGGCCGCCCTGGCGGCAGGGACCGAGCGGGTCCGGCTAGGGCCGCTGGTGGCGTGCACCGCGTTCGCCCCGGCAGGTCTGCTCGCTCGGAAGGCGGCGGCGGTCCAGGAGGTCAGCGGGGGGCGCCTGGTGCTCGGTCTGGGCGCCGGGTGGAACGAGACCGAGTTCCAGGCCTTCGGCGTGCCGTTCGATCACCGCGCCTCGCGCTTCGAGGAGTCCTTCGAGATCATCCGGCGCCTGCTCGCGGGCGAGCGGGTGACCTTCGAGGGGCGGTACGAGCGCGTGCACGACGCGGTCCTGCTCCCCCCGCCGGTGCCGCCTCCTCCCCTGATGATCGGGTCGACCGGCGAGCGGGTCCTGCGACGCGCGCTGGCCCACGCCGACGCCTGGAACATCTGGTACGACTGGTTCGGCAACACGCCGGAAGGCTTCGCCCGGGAGAACGAGCGGGTCAGCCGCTTGCTGCGAGAAGCCGGTCGCGAGCCGTCCGCGGTGCTCCGCAGCGCCACGGTGTTCGTCACCCTCGAGCAGGGCGAGCGAGATCGCCCGCACACCGACGACGCCCCCCCGCTCGCGGGTTCGCCCGCCTCGATCGCCCGCGGGCTGGACGCGCTGGCCGAGGCCGGCCTCGACGAAGCGATCCTGGTCGTGAGCCCGATCACCGAGCCCGCGATCCGAGCCCTCGGCGACACCCTGGCCGCACTCGACCGCTGACCGAGTTGCGCATGCGGCTGCCGCCTGGATAGCCAACTAGCCGACCCCGGGAGGTGGTGGATGCGCCCGCTCGACGGCGTGAAGGTTGTGGAGGCCGCCAGTTACGTGACCGGACCGTTCGCCGCCTTGGCTCTGGCCGATCTCGGTGCGTCGGTGGTGAAGGTGGAGCCGCCCCGAGGCGACCCGATGCGGCGCTTCGGGCTACGCCACCACGAGGACGGTGTCGGCCTGGCGTTCGCCGCCATCAACCGGAACAAGACGTCGGTGACCCTCGACCTCAAGACCGAGGCGGGGCTCGACCGGCTTCACGAGCTGCTCGCGACGGCCGACGTCTTCATCACCAACTGGCGACCGGCCGTGGCGGCCCGGCTCGGATTGACGCCCGATGCCGTTCGCCGGCGGCACCCCCGCCTGGTCTGGATCCGGTTGTCGGGCTACGGCCAGGACGGGCCCCTGGCCAACTTCCCGGCCTTCGACAGCATCGTGCAGGCGCGCTCGGGCCTCGTCGCCCAGACCGGCGAGCCTCCCCGCCTGGTTCCCGGGTACCTGGTGGACAAGGTGACCGCCATGACCGCCACCCAGTCGGTCCTCGCCGGTCTGGTTCAGCGGGAACGGAGCCCCGCAGGTGCGGGGGCGGTGGTCGACGTGTCGATGCTCGACTCGATGGCCTACTTCCTCGGCCCGGACCTCCTCGGCGACCACATCGTCGTCGGGGAGCCCGAGCCCGGCGTCGCCCGCCACATCGCCGCGGCCCGGCCCCTCCGCACCAAGGACGGCTGGATCGTCCTCTCGCCCGTCAGCGGCACCCAGATGAAGGGCGCGCTGGGCGCGGTCGGCCATCCCGAGTGGGGCGAGCAGCTACGCACCGCCGCCAGCGCCACCGGGATGATCGAGCGCTTCTACGAGCTCATGGACTCCGTGCTCGCGACCCGCACCACCGCCGACTGGGAACACGCCTTCGCCCAGGCCGACGTCCCCGCCAGCGCCGTGCTGAGCTACGCCGACCATCTGGCCGACCCGCAAGTCGCCTCGAACGAGACATACCGCGAGGTCGACGACCCCGCGCTCGGCCGCGTGAGAACCCTGCGCTACCCGGCGTTGTTCGACGGCGCCCCCACCGAGACCGACGGCCTGCCGGTCCCGCCTGGCGGCGACGTCCCGTAGGGGCCGGGTCAGGCCGTCTCGGCCAGCTTGGCGTTGGCTCGGCGGGTGACCTCGGCGAGCGTCCGGCGGGTCGCCTCCAGGTCTTCGGGAGGCAGGTCGCCGTACAGCTCGACAGTGAGCCGGGACACGCCGTCCCGGATCGGCCGGAACACGGCCTCGGCCGCCGCTGTGGGGGCGAGCCGGTCGCCCTCGGGGGCGAGCATCCCGCCGGCGAGCAGGCGGTCGAGGGTGCCCCGGGCCTCGCTCTCGGGCACCTTGAGCCCGTCGACCTGGCGGGCGACGAGGTCGTCCGCGGGCAGCGGGCCGGTGCCGTCGAGGGTGAACAGTACGGTCCAGTCGGCGAAGGGCAGGCCGGCGGCCTCGAGCTTGCGGTCGAGCAGGGCCCCGATGGCCCGCTGGGCCTGGCCGATCTCGCGGCCGGTGAGCGCCGGGGCAGGGGTGGGGGTGGTGGTCATGGGCTGTCTCCTGGTTGGGGGGCGGTACGGAGCAAGCTGCGCAGGGCGTCGCCGAGCGCGCCGACCTCGTCGGAGCCGGGACCGCCGAGCACGGCCGTGAGGTCGCGGTCGAGCGCAAGGACGATCGGGATGGCGCGATCGGCCACGTCCCGGCCGCGCTCGGTCAGCGTGATCTGGACCGCCCGCGCGTCGCTCGGGTCCGGCGTGCGCTCGATGAGGCCGTCGGCCTCCAGCGCCCGGACCAGCTTGGAGACGTAGATCGTGCCCAGGCCGGTCCAGCCGGCGAGCCGCCGCTGGCTCGGCCGCTCGCCCCGGGCCGCCAGGCCGCGGAGGGACGCGAGCGCGACGTACTGCGCGTGGGTCAGCCCCAGGGGGGCGACCGCCCGGTCGACCGCCGAACGCCAGCGCATCGCCAGCTGCCACACCAGCGCACCCGTCGTCGGCATCTCCGGCTCGTCCACGGCAGTTAGTCTACATGGCTACTGTTTACATGTTAAGTACTTCTTCGTCATGGCGGCGAGAAGAAGGTTGACCCGGCGCCTACATAACAGTTATGCATAACGTGTGGCCGTGAGGCGCGACATGAAGCAATCGACCGGCCTGGTGCTGCGGCTCGCGCACCGCAACCTGCGCCGACGACCCGGCCAGGCGGCGCTGCTGCTGGTCACCCTGACCATCGCCACCTTCACCCTCGGGACGGCCATGGCGCTCCAGGGAATCGGGGACGGACCCTGGAACCGGGTGTTCCGGGCCACCAACGGGCCCCACGTGAGCTTCGTTGCGTTCCTGACTCCAGACGGGCCGGACGATGCGGCCCGGCTCGCGGACCTGCGGCGCGGCGCGGTCGAGATGGCCGAATCTCCCGGCGTGGTGGCGGTCGGCGGCCCCTGGACCCACCTGTTCGGCTCCCTCCAGGTCCCCCGCGGGACCGAGGACATCACCGCCGAGGTGCGCGACCCCGGGCCCTCGGCCGTCGACCAGCCTCTCGTGACCGACGGCCGCTGGCTCAGCCCCGGCGGCGGAGTCGTCCTCGAGCACGGCCTGGCCGAGACGCTGGGCCTGGCCGCGGGCGACACGGCCACGATCAACGGCCGGCCCTTCCCGATCGTGGGCGTCGGCCTGAGCGTGAGCGCCGGGCCCTTCCCGCTCAGCCGGCCGGGACAGCTATGGGTCGACCCCGATACCGCGGCAGCGATGCGGGCTCAGGGGATGGTCGAGGAGGGCTTCGCGCTCGCGCTCCGCCTCGCCGACCCGGAGCGCGCCCAGGCCTTCGTGGCGGCCCACGCGGACCTGGGCGAGGTCGATCTCGGCCCGTCGGTCCACCCCGAGCTGGAGGCCTGGAACGACTCGAATGCTTCCCCAGCCGACGTCGACACCCTCGCCGCGGTGCTGTACGCGGCCGGGAGTCTGCTCGCCCTCCTGGCCGTGGCGACCGCCGCGGTCATCGTGGCCGATCGGATGGCGGCGCAGACCCGCCAGATCGGGACGCTCAAGGCGGTCGGGGTGACCCCCCGCCAGGTGGTGCTCGTGGTCCTGAGCGAGCACCTGGCCATCGCGGCCGTGGCCACCACCCTCGGGCTCCTGCTGGGCCGGCTGGTCGCGCCCTGGCTGGCGGCGTCGTCGGTGTCGCTGCTGGGAGACCCCGAGCTGAGGCCCGTGACCCCGCGCCAGGTCGCCGTCGTGGCCGGGGTCGCCGCCGTGACCGTGCTGCTGGGGACCATACGGCCGGCCCGGCGCAGCATCCGGCACAGCACGCTCCGCGCCCTCGCCACCCAGGCGCGGCCCCCGCGGCACCCCGGCCCCGTCGCCCGCCTCGTGACCGGATCCGGTGTCCCGCTGCCCGGCGTGCTGGGCCTGCGGTCGGCCTGGCGCCGGCCGGCCCGCCTGCTCACCAACGCCGCCGGGCTCAGCCTCGGCGTCGCGGTCGTGGTGGTGGCACTCGGGCTGCGCGCCAGCCTCCGCCTGATCGACGAGCTGCCGGCCGAGCCGGGCGGCGCCGCCGTCGCCAACCCGACGGAGGCCCTCTACGCCCAGATCCGCACCGTCGTGATCGCCACCGCCACACTGCTGCTGGTGCTGGCCTGCGTCAACGCCTTCGTGGTCGCGTCCTTCGCCGCCCGCGACAGCGCCCGCAACCATGCGGTGCTCCGGGCCGTCGGCGCCACGCCCCGCCAGACGACCGTGGCGCTGGTCGTCTCCCAGCTCGGCGCGAGCGCCGTGGCCGTGGTCGTCGGGATCCCCCTCGGCCTCGGCTTGTGGGGGGTGATGGACGGTGGCGACCTGCCCCCGGTCCCGGTGCCCGCCGGCTCGCTCGTGCTCCTCGCCGTCGCGGTGCCGATCGGGTTCGCCGCCCTCGTCACCCTGCCCGCCCACCGGCTCGCCCATCGCCCGATCGCGCCGGTCCTGGCGCCGGAGTGACATCGCCGCCGCGGCAACACCCCTAGACGGGTGTATCGGGCGCCCGCGTGCCGACTCCTATGGCTGGAACCGTTCCCGCCTCCGAGGAGGCCGCTGCGATGTCCCTCTTCCGACGCCCGCGGCTCGACATCCCCAACCTGCCTGCCGAGGTTCCCGACCGCCGGGACGGCGAGCCGGGACCGTCCGACTGGGACCCGGCGTCCGACAGGATCGGCGTGAGCTGCTCGGGGGGCGGCGTGCGGTCCGCGTCCTTCTGCCTCGGTGCGCTCCAGGCCTTGCAGGACCGGCAGAAGCTCGAGACGGCCAAGTACGTCACCGCGGCCTCGGGTGGCGCGTACATGGCCAGCGCATGGGCGATCGCGAACGGCGAGAGCGCCGGCGCTGGAGCGAAGCGGCCGATCAAGCGCTTCGCGCCCCGCTCGTTGGAGGAGCGCTGGGTCCGACTCCACTCCTCGCACCTCCTCGCGGACACTCGCGTGTACGCGGCCGGCGTCATCCGGCTGGTCGCCGGGATCGCGTTCGGATGGTTCCTGATCTGGCTGATGCTGTTCGGCATGAGCCGTCCGGCCGGGTGGATCATGTCGGCGGCTCATCCCGAGCTGAAGGCCCGCCTGCCGATCGCCGAGGTGACCGGCCAACCCGAGACGGCCGGGGTCGACGTACAGCCGGTGCCCAACACCTCCCGCTACCGCGTCGTCCCGGAGTTCAGCTGCGCCTCCGCACGCCTGTGGAGCTCCACGAGCGGCGGCGACAGCACGAGGACGCGCGCCGCGGTCGTCGTGGACGACCCCGGCGTCGTGCAGGTCACCGACGGCCGGGCCGAGATCCTCGCCCAGCCCACCGTGCGGGTCGTCGATGCCGCCCCCGGCGAGCCGGCTGACGGCGCTTGTGCCGCGGTGGCCGGAAGCCGTGAGTACTCGCCGCCCCCCGGCTTCCCGGTGGAGAACGGGGACGGGCAACCGACGCTGGTGATCAAGGATCAGCCCCGCTTGAGCCTCACGTCTACGGCCGTGGCGTCGCCCGACGGCAGCGCCACCGCCGAGCTGCGCCGCCTGGTCGAGGTGTCGACGCCGGCGTCGATCGCGCAGCGGTCGGGCATGACCGGGCGCCCGGACATCGCCATCTCATCCTGGCAGTGGTTCGTCGGCCTGGCGCTGCTGGGGATCGCGGCCGCGGCCTACCTGACCGCCGTCCTCTACGGGCCGCTCAGGCCAGTCGCGGTGCGCATCCTCGACTGGATCACCAAGGTGTCCGCCATCCTCGGGGTCACCTGGCTGGCCCTGTTCGTCGCCCTGCCGTGGTGCGTGCAGGAGATCCCCCCGTTCCTCGCCAACCTGCTGCACCCAGCGGCCGGCGGCCCGAGCGCCGACGGCGGGTCCGCCACCGACGTGATCGTGGCCGCGCTCGGCCTCACCGGCCTGCTGGCCGCCGCGGTCCGCATGGTCGCCAACCAGGCGTTCCGGGCCGGCAGGACGCACGGTGGCCTGCTCGTGCGCTTGGCCGTGGGTGTGCTCGTTCCGCTGGCGGTATTAGTCGTGTTCGTCGACCAGCTCGAGTTCGCCACCGCCAACGGTCCCCGCGGGCGGTTCCTGGGCTGGGGCGTCGGGATGGACCTCGCGTCGTGGCCGATGACCGCCGACTGGATCCGGCTGCTGCTGGTCGGCGCCGGCCTGGGGCTGCTGCTCGTGTTCGTCGACGCGCACTCGTGGTCGCTGTTCCCGTTCTACAAGCGTCGACTGAACAGCGCCTACAGCACGCGGCGCTTCGGCCCGGACAACGACAGGATCGAAGAGCTCCCCTACGACGAGGGTCCCACCCTCATCGCGGCGCTGGCCGGCCAGAAGGGGACCTTCGCCGATGAGGCGGCGACAAGCCACGACATCGTCGACCGCGCCGCGGCGGACCGATCCGGTCCCCAGCTCGTGGTCTGCTGCGCCGCGAACGTGTCCCGCAAGAACGTGGCTCCTCCAGGGCGGCGAGCGGTGTCGTTCACGGTGTCGAGGGACTGGATCGGCTCGTCCGAGCTGGGGTGGCTGCGGACCGTCGACTACGAGAGGGCGCTCGGCACCCGCCGGCTGAGCGACGTCACGCTGCCGTCGCTGATGGCCATCTCAGGCGCGGCCGTGTCGCCGGGCATGGGCAAGATGAGCAAGGGCATCCTGAACGCCGCGTTCGCGCTGCTCAACGTCCGTCTGGGCGTCTGGCTGCCGCATCCGGCCTGGGTGGCGGCCGGCCAGCAGGCTCGTGAGGCGAGCGGCCGGCAGCACTGGTGGAACAACCCGTTGACCAGGCCTTCCTGGCTCTGGTTCCTGCGCGAGATCTTCGGGATCTATCGCCCGAAGGCCCGCTACCT
>DASRJN010000617.1:0-5048 GCA_035649455.1 Acidimicrobiales bacterium | reverse complement strand
TTGCCGGCCCGGAGAACGAGCGCTGCGCCACCAGCGGCACGAACCCCACTGCCCCGGACTGCCCGACCACGGGCGCATCCGGTGCCTCGCCGCGGCCCACGGCCGGGGCCAGTGGCAGCGGGAAGCTCGGCTCGGCCTCGGCCTCGGCCTCGGGCTCGAGCTCGGGCGCCGGCGGCGGGCTGGCCGTCCGCCCACTCGGGTCCGAGGTGAGGGGCAGTGACGCACCCGCGTCGGGCATGGCCTCCGCCGCCGCGGGCCGGAGCACAGCGCCGGCCGGCTCGGCCTGTCGCTGCACAGTCGGATGCGGACGCTGCCGGATGGCGAGCTCGCCCAGAGGAGCAGCAGCCGGCTCGGACACCGGAACCGCGCCCGCCGGGACCGCGGCCGCCGGCCCGTCGGCCGATCGCTGCAGCGCCATCGGCGCATGCAGCGCCCGCGTCTCCAGCGGCGGTCCCACAGCCCCGGGCCGCGGCCGCGGCGGTGCCGGCACGGCCGCGTTGTGCTGAGCGGTAGGCAGCGTCAGATCGGGTAGCTCCGCGCCCTGTCGCTGGACGTTCGCCTGCGGCGCGGTCGGAAGCGTGAGGCTCGGAATGTCCGTGGGTTCGCGGTCGGCGCGCTGGATCGAGGGTGCCAGCGTGAGGCTTGGTTCTGTGCTCGCGCCCTCGACTGTCGGGACCGGGGTCGCGGTCGCGGTCACGCCGGCAGGTTCGGTGCTGGCCCGCTGGACGACCGAGGTTGTACCGGTCGGTTCTGCGCCGGCGAGTGCCGCGCTGGTCGCGGTCGAGCCGATCGGTTGGCTGCTGGCGCGCTGCACCGCCGGAACCGACGTCGCGTGCCCGGTCGCGCCGGTCGGTTGGCTGCTGGCGCGCGGGACTGTCGGGCCCGAGGTTGCCGTCCCGGTCGTGCCAGTCGGTTGGCTGCCGGCGCGCTGGACCGTCGGGACGGAGGTCGTGTGCTCTGTCGCGCCAGTCGGCTGGCTCCTGGCGCGCGGGACGGTCGGGGCTGCGCCGGCCGGTTCGGTGCTGGCGCGCGGGACGGTGGCGGCCGCGGGTGGCGTCGGGTCGGACGGTCCTGCGACCGGCGGCGCGGCGCTCGGTTCCGGCTCCGCGGCCGGCGCCGGCGCGGGCTCGTCGGGCGCCACCGGCACCTCGTCCTCCGGGAATGCGCTGGCCTCCGGGTCGGCCTGGCGTTGGATGGTGGGCGCCAGCGTGAGCTCGCGGGAGGGCGGCGGGGCCGCGGCGGCCGCGGAGATCGGGCTGGCGGGCGGGGACCATGCGCCGCTCCCGCCGTCGCCGCCGGGCACCAGGCCCGGGACGAACACGGTGCTAGCCGCCGCCGGCTCGGGCTCGGTCTCGGCGGACGAAGGGGCCATCGGCATGTCGAGGGGCCCGCCGGACGAGGTCGACGCCTGGCGCTGCACGGTGGTGCGGGCCAGTCCCGAGATCACCCCGGGCGGGCCGTCGGAGGAGACGAGGTGGCCCATGCCGTGGCTGAGCCGCGGCGAGTCCAGGGCGACCAAATCGTCCTTGACCGCGGAGCCGATCTTGAACGTCGGGGCCGGGACGCTGATCGTGGGCGTCAGCGGGGGCAGGGTGGCCCAGGCCGGCGGGCCGGGGTCGGCGGGTGCGACCGCAGGCTCAGCAGGCTCGGGCGAGGCCGCAGGCTCGGCGGGCGCCTCGCGGCGCCGGAACAGGCCCATCGCCGATCACCCATCCTCGTCGGTCTCCGCCAGGCGCCGGTTGATCTTGGCGATCTCCTCCACGAAGCGCCGGCGGGTCGGATGCTCGAGGTCGATGATCTGATCGAGGCCCCAATGGAAGTGATAGGCGACGTACGCGATCTCCTCGTGGAGCCGGGTGCTCGCGTACGTCACGATCCCCCCAGGCCGCCACCGCCCGAGAGGTCGACGGTGAAGGAGTGCTGGCACTCGGGGCACGCCAGCGCCGCCCGGGTGTGGCCCTCGGCGTTGATGCGTCGGTACAGGTCCTGGAGGAACGCCAGGTCCGACGCGAACAGGTGCTCGATGACCCAGTCGGTGACCTGCACGTCGCCGAGCCGGGTCACGACCCGGGCCAGCAGCACCACCGACAGGTACTCGGGCCGCTCCTTGACCCGGCCGTCGTACAGCGGCAGCAGCTCGTCGCGGGCCGTGGCCAGCCGCATGGTGCCTTTGCGGTGCACGACGCCCTCGGCGTCGACGTAGCCGCGGGGCAGCACGAAGTCGAACTCGGTCCGCAGCGGGGGCTCGGGGGCCGCGGCCGGAGCCGCGGCAGTGCTCGTCGGGGGCGCCGCCGCGGCGACGCCCCCGGTGCTGAACTGTTCGGGCGGCGCGGCCAGTGCCGAGCCCCCGACCGCGCGCCAGCCCATCGTCAGCCCTTCTCCACCTGCATGCCGACGTGGTGGAGCGTCAGCTTCTCGGTCGTGACCGCGGTGTCGGCCGCCTTGAGCGTGCCGATCTCCAGCGACGCCGGCTGGCAGTCGATCAGCGAGTACCGCATGATCGGCGACATCATCGTGTCGTAGACGATGACCGAGCCGTTGGTGCGGGGCAGCTTGCCTTCGGCGGCCTCCTTGACCCAGTCCGCGAACTGCGTGTCCTCGGTCAGGGCCCGGGTGATGGTGACCGTGCCGGACTTCGCCCGGCCGACGATCTTGTTGAGCACGTACTTGCCGTCGGCGGTCTGCGTCTTGACCTCGATCATGTCGAACTCCTGCTTCAGACCGGAGATCTCCATGATCCCCTTGGCCTGGTGCTGGTCGAACTCGAAGCCGAACGACGCACCGATGATGGCGTCGAACTTGTCGATCAGGCCCACGGGCCGTTACCTCCGTCTCGGTTGGGGGGGAAGGGACTCACTCGCTGACCAGGCTGATGCCGCCCTGCAGCTGCGCGAGCTGGAAGATGACGAACTCGGCCGGCTTCACCGGCGCCACGCCGATCTGGCAGGTGATCTGGCCCAGGTCGATGGCCTCGGCCGGGTTGGTCTCGTCGTCGCACTTGACGAAGAACGCCTCGGCGGGCGTCGAGCCGAACAGGGCGCCCTTGCGCCACTCCATCACCAGGAACGAGGCGATCGTGCGCCGGACCTTGGCCCACAAGTTGCGGTCGTTGGGCTCGAACACCACCCAGTCGGTGTTGTTGAGGATCGACTTCTCCAGGTAGTTGAACAGCCGGCGCACGTTCACGTAACGCCAGGCCGGGTCGCTGGACAGCGTCCTCGCCCCCCACACCCGCACACCACGGCCGGGGAACGCCCGCAGGCAGTTGATGCCCTCGGGGTTCAGGAGGTCGTGCTCGTTGCGGGTGATGGTGCACTCCAGAGAGATCGCGCCCCGCACGACCTCGTTGGCCGGGGCCTTGTGCACGCCACGCTCGTCGTCGTTGCGGGCCCAGATGCCAGCCATGTGGCCGGACGGCGGGATGAAGACGCTCTGCCCGCTGGAGGGGTCGAGCACCTTGATCCGGGGCCAGTAGAGCGTGGCGAACTTGGAGTCGTACCCGGCGCTCTCGACCCGCCACTCCTTGATCTGCTGCGGGGTCAGGTTGGGCGGCGGGTCCAGGATCGCCATGCGGTCGCCCATGAGCTCGCAGTGGGCGATCATGGCCAGCTGCACGGCCTTGAACTGCTCGGCGTCGATGGCGCCGCGGTCGTAGGCGGCCGACAGGTCGGGGACGCTGACCATCGTGACCTCGTCGATGGTCTCCAGCGATCCGAGGCCGGTGCGATCGCTGACGTCGCCGACATACTCGTCGGGCGAGATGCGGTCCGGGAGGGCGGGCACGTTGCCGCCCGACAGCTGCACCGAGCCGGCGGCCGGCCGCTCGATGGAGCCGGAAGTGGCCTCGATGCGGATCAGCTTCGACCGTTCGCGCACCGCCGTGACGGCGTTGGTCTTGCCCCGCCGCGTGGTCACGTTCTCGAAGGTCTCCTCGAGGTTGCCGCCCCGCCGGACGATGATGGTGAACTGGTCCGCCGGCGGTTCTTCCTGGCCTTCCTGCTGCTGGGGGTGCGTGATCTCGACCGTGATGTCGTTGCCTGCGGGCCCCGGCTCCAGGGCGGAGACCGTGTAGGGCGGCTCCTTGTCCTGGGATCCCGGCCCGAGCGCAGCCTGGGCCTGGATGCCGGGCGAGGCGCCCTTGCGGCCCTCGGACCCGATGCGGACGATGTAGGCGTTGCCGCCACCGTTCATGAAGTAGCCGTAGACGCTGTGGGCCAGGTAGGAGCCTTCGACGAAGTCGCCGAAGGTGTTGGTGAACTGGGTCCAGTTGGTGACGAGGGTGGGCTCGTGGAGCGGACCGGACGCGGCGATGCCGACGAACGCGGCGACCGCGGTTCCTACTCCTTCGATGGGCCGACTACCGGAGTCGACCTCCTCGACATAGACACCGGGTGACAGGTACTGAGGCATCGCCCCTCCAAGAGGCATGGATCGACGGATGTGAGGGTTTCGCAGGTCGAGGCCCCCCGCCAGGGCCGGGCGGCCTCACGTCGGGGAACCTTCCGCTGCACGAACGGGCAAAAGTCCCCCATGGCTGGGCAGTTACTCCTCGGTGGCTTCCTCCTCGTCGGTCTGGCGCTGGACGTCGATGCCCTGGTCGAGCTTCGAGACCGACAGCTCCTCTTCTTCTTGCTCCTCCTCGGCGGGCGCCTCGCTGGGGGATTCCGCGGGGCCACCCTCGGACGGCACCTCGGCCGGTGGGGCCTCGGCCGCCTCGGGCGTCGCCTCCTCCTCCTGCTCCTCTTCGGGTGCCGCCTGGCGCTGGACCGGCATCTCGGCGGCGGCGTCGTCGGCCTCGCGCTGGACCGGGGCGGCCGCCGCCGGCGGGGTGGCTTCGCTGCCGGCCCCGCCGCCCGCGGTGACCCGGGACGCGTTGGCCTCGGCCTCGCGCTCGAACCGATCGCCGGGATCGCTCACCCTGATCCCGCCCGCGGCGGGCGCGCCGTCCACCGGGCCCTGGCGCTGCTGCACCACGTGGGTCAGCTCGTGGGCGAGGGTGTGGCGGCCCTCGTCGGTGTCGGGGCGGAAGCGGCCCTCGCCGAACACGA
>DASRJN010000616.1:0-3555 GCA_035649455.1 Acidimicrobiales bacterium | reverse complement strand
CATCGACGAGGCCAACGACGACGCCTCGACCGCCCAGGCCACCACGAACGACGGCATCGAGAAGATCACCACCAAGCGCCTGGCCGACAACATCATCGCCGGGGCCTGGCAGAACCTGGAGTTCACACCCGACCCGGTGGCTGCGTCGCTCCAGCGCTCGGCCGACGACGCCGTGGCGGTGGGCCTGCTCGACGAGGTCGACCTGGACGGCATCTATGACCTGAGCATCCTCAACGAGCTGCTCGCCGAGCGCGGCGAACCGGAGGTGGACGGATTGTGAGCGAACACCCCACGGCCACCATCGCCGGCACGGCCGACCCGTCTCCCCCGGCGGGCCCGGCCCCGGCATTGAGGCTCCGGGGAGTCACGAAGGTCTTCGGCGGCGGCCGCTCTGCGGTCGCCGCCCTCGACCGCGTCGACCTCGACGTCGCGGTGGGCGAGCTCGTGTGCGTGGTGGGCGCCTCCGGCTGCGGCAAGTCCACCATGCTCAACCTGCTCGCGGGCCTGGACGAGCCCACCGCCGGCGACGTGTCGGTGGTGGGCCGCACTTCGCTCATGTTCCAGGAGTCGGCCCTGTTCCCCTGGCTCACCGTGGCCGGCAACGTCGATCTGGCTCTCAAGCTGCGCAAGGTCCCCCGGGCCGAGCGCCGCGAGCGGGTCGGCGCCCTGCTGGAGACGGTGCGGCTGGAGCAGTTCGCCGGTCGCCGCCCCCACGAGCTGTCGGGCGGCATGCGCCAGCGGGTGGCATTGGCCCGGGCCTTCGCCCAGGACGCCGACGTGCTGCTGATGGACGAGCCGTTCGGCGCCCTCGACGCCATGACCCGCGACGTCCTCCACGACGAGCTGGAGCGGCTGTACCAGGAGCGCCATCTCACGGTCCTGTTCGTCACCCACAACGTGCGGGAGGCGGCCCGGCTGGCCGACCGCATCGTGGTGCTGTCCAGCCGTCCCGGCCACGTCACGGCCACGATCGACGTGCCGATCGAGCGCCCCCGGACCATCGAGGCGCCCGAGGTGTCGGGTCTCGCCGGCCGGGTCACCGCCCTGTTGCGCCAGGAGGTGCGCCGCCATGCCGTCGACCGCTGACGAGGCCGCCATCCTCTCCCGCCTGGACGAGGACCTCGCCGGGCTGGACGCTCTGGAGCTCGCCGACCGGGCCCGGACCAGCCGGTGGGCCCGCGTGTGGCGGGCGACCTGGCCCAAGCTCGGCGCCATCGGCCTGTTCTTCGGCATCTGGCAGCTCGTCGTCTGGTCCGGATGGCGGCCGCCCCACCTGCTCCCGCCGCCCTCGGCCGTGTTCGGCGAGCTGGCCGACATGTGGTCCGAGGGCACGCTGGTCACCGCGGTCGAGAACACGATGAGCATGGCCGCCGTCGGCTACACGATCGCGGTGGTGCTCGGCACCGTCCTCGGGCTCGCGGTGGCCCGGGTGCGCGTCCTGCGCGCCGCGTTCGGCTCGCTCATCACCGGGCTCCAGACCATGCCGTCGGTGGCGTGGGTGCCGTGGTCGATCCTGCTGTTCAAGCTGTCGACCGGCGCCATCTTGTTCGTGACCGTCATCGGCTCGGTGCCGGCCATCGCCAACGGCGTCATCAGCGGCAGCGACCAGATCAACCCCATCATGCTGCGGGCCGGGCGGGTCCTCGGCGCCAAGGGCCTGTCGTCCTACCGCCACATCGTGCTGCCCGCCTCGTTCCCCGGGTACGTGGCGGGCCTGAAGAACGGCTGGGCGTTCGCCTGGCGCAGCCTCATGGCCGGCGAGATCATCACCACCGTCCCGGGCGATCCCAACGTGGGCGGCCTGCTCAACATCAACCGCACCCTCAGCAACGCCGACGGGGTGGTGGCGATGATGCTGATCATCCTGGTGCTCGGCATCCTGGTGGACTCGCTGCTGTTCGGCACTCTGGAGCGTGCCGTCGCGCGCCGCTGGGGCCTGTCCGGTCCGGCGGCATGAGGGTCACGGCCCGGCTGACCTACGGGCTCGACGCGCTGGTCGACCTGGCGGCGGCCGGGCGGCCGCTGAAAGGCGCGACGCTGGCGGCGCGCCACGGCCTGTCCAAGGGGTTCCTGGAGAACATCCTGGCCGAGCTCCGGCGGGCCGGGATCGTGGCCGCCAAGCGGGGCGGGAACGGGGGCTACTGGCTGGCGCGGCCGGCGGAGCAGATCACGGTGGCCGACGTCATCCGCACCCTCGACGCCGCGGGCACGGTCAGCTCGCCCGCCACCGAGACCGACGGCCTGGCGCCGGTCTGGGTGAGGATCTCGCAGGCCACCATGTCGGCCGCCGAGGCCATCACCCTGGACGCGGTCGCCGCCGATCGAACCACCCAGCCACCAACATGAAGCGCGATTCAACTATGGTCTGGGCATGACAGACCCGACGTCTCTCGTCGACCAGCACATCGACGAGCTGCTGGCTCAGCTCGACCCGGCCACCACCGACCCGGTCGAGTTCCGGGGGTGCCAGTACGACCTGGGCCTGGCGTGGGTCCACTTCCCCGAGGGCTACGGGGGCCTCGGCCTGGCGCCCGTGGTCCAGCGCCACATCGACGAGCGGATCTACGGCGCCGGGGCCCGCCGGCCCGGCTTCCGCCACTTCTTCGGCCTGACCATGGCCGGCCCCACCATCGTCACCAACGGCGACGACGCCGTCCGCCAGCGGCTGCTGCGCCCGGCCTTCACCGGCGAGGACGCCTGGTGCCAGCTGTTCAGCGAGCCGGGGGCAGGCTCGGACCTGGCCGGCCTGGCCACCCGGGCCGTGCGCGACGGGGACGAATGGCTGGTGTCGGGCCAGAAGGTGTGGAACACGTATGCCCATCTCGCCGACCGGGGCATGCTCGTGGCCCGCACCGACCCCGAGGCCCCCAAGCACAAGGGCCTCACCTACTTCGCCCTGGACATGCACGCGCCGGGCGTGGAGGTGCGGCCGCTGCGCCAGCTCACCGGCGAGGCCGAGTTCAACGAGGTCTACATGAGCGACGTGCGGGTCCCCGACGCCGACCGGGTGGGCGACGTGGGCGACGGCTGGCGGGTGGCGATGACCACTCTGGCCAACGAGCGCACGACCATCGGCGGGGGCGGCGGCGCCCCGCCCCGGGGGTCGGGATCCATCGCCGAGGCGGTGCGCATCTGGACCGACGAGGTCGCCGACCACAACGCCCCCATGCGCGACCGGCTGGTGCGGCTGTGGATCGAGGCCGAGGTGCTGCGGCTGACCAACATCCGGGCGGGCCAGAACCGGCGAGCCGGCAACCCGGGGCCCGAGGGCTCGATCGCCAAGCTCAAGTTCGCCGAGGTCAATATGGCCGTCTACGAGCTGTGCGTCGACCTGCTCGGCGCCGCCGCCCTGGTCGGCTACGACTACGCCATGCGGCGCACCGACGAGGGCCTGGGGCTGACCGGTCCGGCCGGGTCGTCCCGCAAGATGTTCCTGCGGGCGCGGGCCAACTCGATCGAGGGCGGCACGTCGGAGATCCAGCGCAACATCCTCGGCGAGCGGGTGCTGGGACTCCCGGGCGAGCCGCGCACTGACAAGGACCTGCCCTGGTCGCA
>DASRJN010000615.1:0-8061 GCA_035649455.1 Acidimicrobiales bacterium | reverse complement strand
CGCGATGTCCTCCAGCAGTTGGAGCTGGGTGGTCATGGCCACGATGGGAAACCGGTCGGCCACGTCGGGCCAGCCCTCGGGCGCCTCGTAGAGGGTGTGGTCCAGCGTCTCGGGCATCGTGTCGAGGCTGAGCCGCCGCCGCACGGTGATCGCCTCGGTGGGCCACGGCCTCGCGACCGGCACCACCGGCGCGGGGCCCGGGGCCGGGCCGGTCGCGACGCGGGCCCTCAGGGCGCCGAGGATGTCCTGGCCGGCCCGGGCGGCGGCCGCCAGCATGTCGGCCGCACCGGCCAGCGCGTGAGCGGGCTCGGGGACGCGTGCCGGGGCGGGTGCCCCGACCAGCGCGGCGACATCCACGTCGACCCCCTCGACCCACAGCGCGGTCAGCGCCCGCTGCACCTGAGCCAGGGCCGACCGCCGCGGGGCGAGCACCGGGACCGTGGCATGGCCTCGGTCGCCCAGCGTGTCGGCGACGAACCCGGTGAGGCTGCCCACGCCCACCTGTACGAACACCCGGACGCCGGCGTCGTGGTAGAGCCGCTCGACGAGTGGGCGGAAGCGCACGGGCTCGCACAGGTGGCGCAGGTGGAGGGCGATGATGTCCTCCCGAGCGCGGGGGTAGGGCGCCACCGTGGTGGCCGACCACAGCGGGACCGCGGCGGGCCTCAGGTCCATGCGCTCCAGGTGGGCCCGGAACTCGTCCAGGCCGGCAGCCATGGCCGGGGTGTGGAAGCCGGACTGGAAGCCGAGCCGGTAACCGAGGATGTTGCGGGCCCGGAGGCGGGCCAGCGCCTCCTCGACCCGGTCCGGGACGCCGCACACCACCGACTGGTTGGGCGCGTTGTCGTGCGAGATCACGATGTCGTCGAGCTCGGCCACCACCTCGGCCACCGGCCCCACGCCCGCGGCGAAGGCGGCGAAGTCGAGGTCGGGCAGCTCCACCGCCGACACGTCGACCCCGTCCAGCAGGTCGTCGGCGTGGGCGGGCGGGACGATGCCCGCAGCCACCGACCCGCTCCACTCGCCGATGCTGTGCCCCGCCACCACGTCAGGCCGCACTCCCAGCCGGCGCAGCACGGCGTCGAGGAAGATCCCGCTGCGGTAGATGGAGGCGGTGCGGTGGGCCACGGACCCGTCCTCCACCAGCGGAGCCGGGAGGCCGACCCGGGCGCCGAGGGCGGGCAGGTCCATGTCCTGGAGGCCGAACACCGGCTCGACCCCGGGGAACAGGAACGCCACCGTGCCGCCCGCGTCCACCAGGCCCGCGGGGCTGTACCAGATGTCGCTGCGGCCCCGCCACGGCCCGCCCTCGCCCAGCACGCGGCGGGCCAGGCGCAGCTTGCGCTCGTCGGGGTCGACCACGCCGAGCCGCGCCGGTCCCGCGCCCGGCGAAGGTGCAGCCGGCGGCCGGTCGAGCTGGCGCGCGAGGTCGGCGGCGTCGTGTCCGGCCAGCCACCACACGCGTGTCTCGCCGCCGATCACGGCCGGTCCCCGGCGGCCACGTGGCCGCGCACGATGCCGCTGCCCGCGGCCACCATCCCCTGGAGGATCCGTAGGTATTCGGTCACCACCCCCAGCTCACCGGCCGACAGCCCTCCGTCGGGCGAGGCCGAAGCCGCGGCCGGCGGGGGAGTGAGGTCGAGGACGGGCGCGGTGTGGGCGGGTCGCAGGCCCTTCGGCAGGGGCTCGCCCGCGGCGGTGCGCACGAAGTGGCCGTTCACGATCCAGCCCGGGGCGGGCGGCGGGTCGTCCCAGCGCTCGGGGCGGCTGTCCCGGCCTTCGTGCAGCGCCGCGAGGTCGACGTCCACGCCCGCGACGACCAGACGGGCGAGCGCGTGCAGGAACCCGACCAGGCCGTGCTCGCCCCGTCGTTCGATGGGGATGGCCCCGTCCGGCCCTTCGGGGCCCAGCACGACGAGGGTGCGGGCGCCGGTGGCGTCCCCGGCCGCCACCACCCCGACGACGGCGAGGGCGGCGGCCGCGATCCGGGCGGCGAGCGTCACCGCGGGCTGGGCCACCGCGGCCAGCGCTTCGGCCTGGCGGTCCCGGTCCGGCCCGAACGCCTGCGGAGCCAGCACCGCGCCCATCCAGGCGCGGGCCTCGCCGTCGAGCAGGTCTCTCAGGCCGGGGAAGGCGATCAGGAGGTCGGCGGCCATCCCCAGCCGGGCGGCCTCCGGCCCCGGCACCAGGAACGCCACCTCGCCGCCCGGCTGCGGGGGGGCCGCGGCGAGGTAGACGCCGTCGGCCGGTCGCCCGTCGCGGGCTGCGGCCAGCTTCGCCGCCAGGTCATCCAGGTCATGGGCGATGATGGCGAGCTCGACCGGCCCGTCGCCAGAGGCGGAGACCGCGGCGGCGACGTCCCGCAGGCGCCAGCGGTCGGCCTGGTGCAGCCCGTCGAGCGCGTCTCCGAGACGGTGGTCCAGGTCGGCCAGGGCGCCGGCCCGCAAGGCGACCAGCTCGGCGGGCCACTGGTTCCGACCCACGGGGGGCACCGGGGCGGGCTCGCTCTCCAGCACGGCGTGGAAGTTGGTCCCCCCGAACCCGAAGCCCGACACGGCGGCGACCCGGCGCTCGTCGAGCCAGGGCCGGGCCCGGTCGAGGAACACGAACGGGCTGGTCTCGCGGTCCCAGCCCTCGATGGGCCGGGTCAGGTGCAGCGTGGGGGGCTGGACGCCGTAGTAGAGCGAGCGGGCGGCCTTGATCAGCGAGGCGACGCCGGCGGCGCACTTGACGTGGCCGATGTTGGATTTCACCGACCCCAGCACCACGGAGCCCGGGGACGCCCCCGCGGCGGTGAAGACCGCGGTGGTGGTGCCCAGCTCGATGCGGTCCCCGGTGGGCGTTCCGGTGCCGTGGGCCTCGACCAGGCCCACCTCGGTGGGCGACATGCCGGCCTCGGCGTAGGTACGGCGGACTGCCTTGATCTGGCCCTCCTGGTTCGGCGCGGTCAGGCCGAGGTGCCTGCCGTCGGACGAGCCCGCCACCCCCTTGACCACCGCATAGACGCGGTCGCCGTCCCGCCGGGCGTCGGTCAGGCGCCGCAGCACCAGGCAGCCCGCGCCCTCGGCGAGGGTCATGCCGTCGGCCGAAGCGTCGAACGAGCGGCAGCGACCCCGCCGGGACAGGGCCTGGGCTGCGCTGAAGCTCACGTAGTCCTGGGGACCGTTGTGGAGGTCGACGCCGCCCAACAGCACGAGGTCGCTCGACCCTCCGTTGAGCTCGTTGCAGGCGACGTCCAGGGCCACCAGCACCGAGGCGCAGGCGGAGTCGACGGTGAGGTTCTTGCCCCCGAGGTCGAGCCGGTTGGCCACCCGCCCGGCGATGAGCGATGTGAGCACGCCGGGCAGCCCGTCCTCGGTCAGCTCGGGCAGGAAGGCGTCGAGCTCGGGCGGCAACGACTCCAGCGGCACCCCATGGGTCCGCAGCAGCAGGCGCAGCAGGAAGCCGGCGGGCAGATCGGCGGCCCCGCCCGACCCGGTGGCATAGATCACCGAGGCCCGGTCGCGGTCGAACCCGCCGTCGCCGTAGCCGGCGTCGTCCAGGGCATCGGCCGCGGCCTTGAGTGCCATGAGCTGGGCCGGGTCGATGCTGGCCAGGCTGGCGGGCGGGATGCCCCAGCGGAGCGCGTCGAAGCCGACGTCGGGCACGAAGCCGCCCCACTTGGACACCGACATCGGGTCGCGCCCCGCGCCGCGGGCGGAGCTGTCATGGTCCGGGTCGTAGTGGCGGGCGAGGTCCCAGCGCGAGGGCGGCACCTCGCTCACCGAGTCGACCCCGTCCACGATGTGGGACCAGAACGCCTCCACGTCGGGGGCGCCCGGCATCACGCACGCCATGCCCACGATGGCCACGTCCCGGACCCGCCGCGAGGTCGAGTCAAGATTGTCAGATGAACTCGTCATCAAGGTCAACAGTGGAAGTGAATCCACTGTAGTTGTCAACAAGGAGGTGCGACATCTACTGTGGGTCGACGCAACACATGGGGGGAACGCGATGAGCACGGCCAGCAGCGTGATCCGCAGCGGGTCGCTCTACGACGGGGTCCGCACCACGGTGGAGACGGCCATCCGTGACGTGGTCGGAGAGCTGTACTACGAGGAGTGCCAGGTGGGGCTCGACTCGACCTTCGCCGAGGACATCCAGCTCGAGAGCATGGAGGTCATGGAGATCGCCGAGCGCCTGATCGAGGAGTACGACGGCCGAGTCGACTTCGTGGCCTGGTTCGCCGACATGGAGCTCGACGACCTGATCGAGCTGACCGTCGGCCGCGTGGTGGACTTCATCGTGGCCTCCCTGGAGGCCGCGGGCTGACCTGGTGGCGACCGTCCACGCCAACGGCGTCGAGCTGCGGGTCAATCGCTACCGGGTCGGGAACGACGGCCCGGACAGCGGCCGGCCGGTGGTCGTGTTCGTCCACGGCCTCGGCATCGTCGACCACTCGGGCCTGGCCTTCACGCTGGGGATGCCCCTGGCCACCGACGCCGAGACGATCCTCTACGCCTTGAGAGGCCACGGCCACTCCGAGGTGGTGGCGTCCGGCTACCGGATCGCCGACCATGTCGCCGACCTCGTCGGGCTGCTCGACGAGCTCGGCGTCGCCGAGCCGGTCCACCTGGTCGGCTGCAGCTACGGCGGGGCGGTGGTGGTGACCGCCGCCGCTCGGCATCCGTCCCGGGTGGCGTCGCTGTTCCTGCTCGACCCCGTGCTGCCGGTCCCGGGCTGGCCCGAGCGCGTCCTCGCCCTGCTCGAGCCCGCGGCCGAGCGGCTGGCCGGCGGCTACACCATCGAGCAGGTCATGGCGGCGCTGGGCGGCGTGTCCCGCCGCAAGGCCGTGGCCGCGGCGCGGCGGGCCGAGCGGCTGCTGCTCGGGACCAGCCTGCTGGACGACGTGCGGGGCGAGGCGCCGCTGGCCGAGCGGGACTTCGCCCGCATCGACTGCCCGGTGCTGGCCGTCTACGGCGATCGCTCCGAGATGCTGGCCCAGGCCGGCGGGCTGGCGACGCTGGTGCCCCAGGCCCGCGTCCGGCTCATCGAGGGCGCCGACCACCTCTCGGTCTTCGGGCACACCCGGGAGCTGGCGGCGCTGATCCGCGAGGCTGTCGGGCTCGCGCCGGCGGCCAGCCGCGGTTAGGGCCGGCGTGGGCCGCTTCCTGTTCGTCGTCCCCCCGCTGGAGGGCCACACCAATCCGACGGTGGCCGTCGGGCGGGAGCTGATGGCCCGGGGCCATGCGGTGGGGTGGACCGGTTATCCCGAGGTCACGCCCGCGCTGCTGCCGCCCGGCGCGGCCTACATCCCCGTGGCCGCGCAGGCGCCCCGGGCGGTGGTCGACGCCATGGCCGTGCGCAGCCTGGCGCCGCCCTCGGGTGCGGCCGGCTTCCGCTCGTTCTGGGAGGAGTTCGTGCTGCCCATCGGGCGCGACATGGTGCCGGGCACGACGCTGGCGGTGCATGCCTTCGCCCCGGATGTGGTGGTGGCGGATCAGCACGCGCTGGCGGGCGCGGCGGTCGCCCTCCGGGCCGGGCTGATGTGGGCGACCTCGGCCACCAGCTCCGCCGACCTGGTCGACCCGCTGGCCGGTATCCCCAAGGTGGGGGAGTGGCTGCGGCGGCGCATGCACGGGTTGCTGGTCGAGGCAGGCGTCGACGAGGCCGCCGCCGCCCGGGTCGATCCCCGCTTCTCGCCCCATCTCGTGCTGGGCTTCACCACCAACGAGCTGGTGGGCGCGGCCGAGCCGTTCCCGTGCCACTGGGCGCTGGTGGGCCCGGCCATCGGCGTGCGCCCGGACGGCACGCCGTTCCCGTGGGACTGGCTCGCCGGGGACCGGCCGGTCGTGCTGGTCACGCTGGGCACGGTGAACTGGCGGGCGGGCGCCCGCTTCTTCGCGGTCGCGGCCGAGGCGCTGGGCCTGCTCGACGTGCAGGTGGTGATGGCTGCGCCTCCCGAGGTGGTGCCCGACCCGCCGCCCAACGTGCTGGTGGTGCCGCGGGTGCCGCAGGTGGCAGTGCTGCGCCGGGTCGACCTGGTGATCTGCCACGGCGGCCACAACACCGTGTGCGAGGCCCTGGCCGCCGGGGTGCCGCTGGTGGTGGCGGCGGTGCGCGACGACCAGCCCTTCGTGGCCGACCAGGTGGTGCGGGCCGGCGCCGGGGTCCGGGTGCGGTTCGGGCGCGCCACGGTGGCCGACCTGCGGGCCGCGGTGGGCACGGTGCTGGGCGATCCCGGCTACCGCGAGGCGGCCGCGAGCCTGCGCACCGCGTTCGCCCGCGCCGGGGGCGCCCCGGTGGCGGCCGACCGGCTGGCTGCGCTGCTGGCGCCCGCCGGCGCCGGAAAGGGACCACCCCCGTGACCGTCGCGAACTTCCCCTACATCGACGCGGAGATCGACCAGCTCGACCGGGGCGAGGCCCCGCCCGACCACCTGCGCCACTTCCACTGGGGCCTGTTCGAGCGGCCCGACGAGCCCGACGACAGCACCCAGCGTTACGTCCGGGCCGCCGCGGCCCTCACCGAGCACATCCTGGCTGCCGGCCGGCTGGCGGACGGCCGCCGGGTGCTGGACGTGGGCTGCGGCTTCGGCGGCACGCTCGACCACCTGCGGGCGCGCGCGCCCCACTGCCGGCTGGTCGGGCTGAACATCGACGAGCGCCAACTGCACTGGGCCCGGCGGCTGCTGGCGCCCACGCCCGCCATCCCCTTCGTCGCCGGGGACGGCTGCCGGTTGCCGGTGGCGGGCGCGGCCGTCGACCACGTGCTGGCGGTCGAGTGCGTGTTCCACTTCCCGTCGCGCAAGACCTTCTTCCGGGAGGCAGCGCGGGTGCTGCGGCCGGGCGGGACGCTGGCCTTGTCGGACTTCCTGGTGGCGACCGGAGCTCTGGGGGCAGTCAGCAGCGACGTGGCCGCCGCCGGCCTGGGCGACTGGTTCGGGCGCTCGGCCACGCCGCTCACGCCCGCGGGGTACGAGCGGCTGGGGCGGGCGGCCGGGTTCGAGCTGCTGTGCGATGACGACGTCACGTCCCGGACGCTTCCGACCTACGCGGCGTTGCGCCGGCTCTACCGGGAAGGCGGGTCGCCGGCGGGGATCACCGCCATCGACGCCGTGGAGTCGCTGGCCCGCGGGGGCGGCTGGCAGTACCACGTGCTGGCCTTCCGGCGGCAGGCGGGCCGAGCGTGACCGGCGCCTACGTCGACTCGGCCCTGGCGCACATGGCGGAGGGCGGTCCGCCGCCGTTCTGGCGCCACTTCCACTGGGGGCTGTTCGCCGACCCCGAACGCCAGGACGACAGTCCCGAGCGCTACTTCGCCGCCGCCGAGGCGCTCACGGACCGGATCCTGGCCGCGGGACGCGTAGCCGACGGCGCGCGGGTGCTCGACGTGGGCTGCGGCTTTGGGGGCACGCTCGACCACCTGCGGGCGCGGGCGCCCCACTGCCGGACGGTGGGGCTGAACATCGACGAGCGCCAACTGCACTGGGCGCGGCGGCTGCTGGAGCCCGCACCGGCGAGCCCGCTGGTGGCGGCCGACGGGTGCTGCCTGCCCGTAGCCGGCGGCTCGCTGGACCACGTGCTGGCCATCGAGTGCGTGTTCCACTTCCCGTCCCGGCGGGCGTTCTTCCGGGAGGCGGCGCGGGTGCTGCGCCCGGGCGGGACGCTGGCCCTGTCCGACTTCGTGATGGCGCCGGGCGCGCTCGCCCGGGTCGCGGCCACCATGGCCGCCGCCGCCGGCCTGGGTGAGGCGGCGTGGTACGGCTACGTCGCCAAGCCGCTCACTTCCGACGGCTACGCGCGGCTGGCCCGCAGTGCCGGGTTCGCGCTGCTGGTGGACGACGACGTCACTGCGGCCACGTTGCCCACCTATCCCGCGCTACGGCGCCTGGCCCGGGGCGCGGGCGACGCCGAGGGCCTCGACACCACCGGAGGGGTAGAGGCACTGGCCCTGGCCGGCGACCTCCAGTACCACGTCCTGGCCTTCCGGCGTCAGGACGTCCAGGCCTCGCTGCGGCGCCAGAGCTCCGCCGCCAGCTCCGGCGTGACCAGCGGGCTGGGCTCGGCCCCCCGGTCGACG
>DASRJN010000614.1:0-3008 GCA_035649455.1 Acidimicrobiales bacterium | reverse complement strand
TCGGGCCGGTGGGCGGTGTCGAGCATCGCCCACCCGGAGAGCGCCAGCGGCACCGAGCAGACGAGCAGGACCACGAAGGTCTTGGCGGTCTCGGACCAGTCGATGAGGCGTGCCCTAGGAGTCGGGCCGAGGGACCCGGCGGAGGCGGTTGGGGACGTCCTCGAAGCCCGGCAGCGGGGCCTGCAGCGCGAGGCCCAGCTCGGTGACCCGGGCGCCCACCAGGTTCTCGACCTCGCGCCAGTCGGCCGCCCGGGGCCCGGGCACGTCCCGGTTGTAGGGCTGGTCGAACACGATCACGTGGGCGCCGGTGTCCCGCAGGGCGGCCACGTTGTGGGGCGCGTCCTCGACGTAGCAGTCGGCCTCCACCTGGGGCTTGGCTCCCAGGAAGCACAGGTCCCGGTAGGGGATGCCGTGGGCGTCGAGCCACTCCACCGTGTCGGCCACCGCGGTGGCGTGGCCCCAGTTGACGTAGAGCCGGTGGGTGATGATGCGGATCCACACCCCGGCGTCCGAGAGCCGCCACAGCACCTCCGCCACTCCGGGGAGCGCGGGCATGGTCCGGAAGATGCGGTGCTCCAGCACGGCGGCCTGGTGCATCTCGTCGAACTGGGCGCCGGTCAGGCCCCACTCCTTGAAGTCCCAGCCGTGCTCCTGGGGCAGCGAGTCGGGGTCGGCACCGGTGCGCTCGATCACCACCTGGCGCAGCGCGGCGGCGTAGTCGCCGCACACGCCGTCGAGGTCGACGCCGAGGATGAACCCCGAGCGGGTCATGACGAGTCCGTCCGGCGCTTCTGCCACACGCGGTCGACCACCGCGTCGGCCACCAGCGCCAGCACCGCCACCCACCCGATGGGATGGGGCCGGCGCATCTCGATGGGCCAGTCGAAGCTGGGGGACGGGTTCCAGCGCGCCTGGATGTACAGCACGTACAGGGCACACACGCCCAGCGCGAGGGGGCTGGCCAGCAGCAGGTAGCGCCGGAAGGTCTCGTGCCGGGCCCCGATCCCCGCCGCGATGCCGATGGCCAGGCCCACCCACGGCCCCGCCAGCATCCAGCTGAGCAGGAACACCCCGACGCCGGTCCACACCGCGGTCCGGCGGCTGGGCAGGGCGCCGTCGTAGCGGAAGGCCAGCACCGACGAGTAGGGCTCGGCCTCGGACGCGGGGGCGTTGACCACCCTGCGAGGCCGTCGCACCACCAGGATCAGGCACATCAGCGCCGCGGCGATCGAGATCCAGAAGGCGACGTCGACCCGGCCCTGGGGCGTGAAGCGCAAGCCCACGGTGAACGAGGCGTCGTCCGGTGTGACCAGCCAGCCGTTGGCGAAGCCGTCGACGAGCACCGGCTCACCCAGCGAATGGCCATCGATGGTCGCGTGCCACCCCGGGTTGAAGCTCTGCCCGAGGACCAGCCAGAACGGCTCCCCGGGCGTCGCCCCGGTGACCTCGGCCGTGGCCCGGTCGTGGTCGTCGTGGCGCACCTCGACGGTCGGGCCGCTCGGGATCGCCCCGGCGGCGGCCTCGCCGGCCAGCGTGCCGCTGCCCGACGGGGTGGCCGACCCGCCGGCGCCGGATCGGAGCACCAGGCCGTCCACGTTGAGCCCGGTGGCCTCGCCCGCGGCGCTCGAGATCTCGTGCTCGCCGCCGTCCAGCGTCAGCGGGCTGCCGTCGCAGGTGGCGAACGGGAGTGCCTCCCCGGCCAGCGCGTCGGCCATGGGCCCGGCGATGCGGACCGGGACCGGCCGGCCGTCGACGGCCAGCACGTCGCTGCGGCACCCCGAGTCGAAGACCGCAGGCAGGGCGGGGACCGTGGGCGCCGGCAACCCGATCTCGGCGATGGCCGCGGGCTGGTCCACATCGCGGTCGCTGACCCAGTCGCGGGTGGTGACCGTGCGCACCCCGGAGATGCGCAGGCGGAACGACGACCCGGTCACCGGGTGGTCCAGCGGCAGGTCGACCGCCGCGGGGTAGTTCTGCACGGGTGCGTCACCCAGCTCGGGCAACGCGAGGCGTCCCTGCTCGACTCCGTCGACGATCAGCTCGACCTCGGTCGGGACGGAGTGGCGGCCGTCGGCGACGACGCTGAGGGGCAGCGAGCTGATGGTGACCGGGGAGGTCAGGTTCACCTCGACCCACTCGTTGTTGGGACTGCCGCGCAGGGTGGTCCAGGCGGTGGACGGGTCGCCGTCGAACGCGGCCGACGCGGTCTGCAGGCTGCCGTCGAGCCGCGAGCTGGCACGCGCCCAGGTCACCGATCCGTCGTGCGGCCGTCCCAGCGTCTCGTCGATCACGCCGGCCAGCAGGCGCCGGTACAGCCGGGACTCGCCCTCGACCGTGAAGCTGCGGGCGCCGGGCAGGTCGACCAGGCGCAGGAGGCGCTGCTCCTCGTCCTCGCGGGTGGGGTCGGTGGGATCCTGGCGCTGGCGGCTGAGGCTGATCGCCAGCGGATGACCGCTGGCGTCCTGGCCCGCCGCCTCGAGGAGGTCGGTCGGGACCCGGATGACGTCCTCGTGGGCGTTCGGGCGGTCGCCCACCTCGATCTCCGCGAAGCCGAGGCTCGAATAGCCGGCGTAGCGGGGCACGGAGCCGACGCTGTCGTCGAGGATCTCGACCGACAGCGTGGAGAACGTGCGCTCGGGGAAGTCGACCTCCTCGCCGGGTGCGTCGCGCGACTGATCGCTCAGCCCCGCGTCCACTGGGTCGCCGCCGTCGAAGCGCAGCCGGACGGCGGTGACGAAGCGGTTGCGGGAGCCGTTGGTGGCCTGGGTGAGCTGGACGTGATCGGTGGTGACCGGCTCGTCGAAGGTGAGCTCGATGCGCTCGCCGCGCGCGTCGGCGAACGCCCCGGTGCGCCAGGCGGTGTCGAGGTCGCCGTCCACCGCCAGGGCCGGGCGCTCCTCCGAGGTGAAGGTGATCTGGTTGCCGTAGGAGGTGGCCCGGGCGCTGACACCGCCGCGGTCCTCGGCCAGCGTCATGGCGCCGTTGCGCTCGTCGGGGAACAGCGGCAG
>DASRJN010000613.1:0-2652 GCA_035649455.1 Acidimicrobiales bacterium | reverse complement strand
GGCGGCCCTGGACGGTGACGTCGCCGGCGCCGCCCTCGCCCCCCGGCCCGTGCAGGCGTCGGTCCCGCTGTGGGTGGGCGGATCCTCGCCCGTGGCGGTCCGGCGGGCGGCCCAGCACGGCGACGGCTGGCTGCCTCAGGGCGTCCACCCGCGGGACCTGCCCGGGATCGTCACCCGCCTGCGAGACCTGAGGGCGCAGGCGAGCCTCCCGGAGGCATTCGACGTGGGCGCCAACGTCGGGTGCTACGTAGGCACGCCCACCTGGGACGTGGGCCACACGTTCACTGGCGAGCCCGACGCCATCGCCTCATCCCTGCGGCGATGGACCGAAAACGGGGCCAACCAGCTCCAGGTCCGGTTCCGTTCCCGGGACCGGACCGAGCTGGTCGACCAGATCGAGCGCTTCGGCGCCGAGGTGGCTCCCCACCTCGGCGCCTGACGCTCAGCTTCCGTCGGGACCCGACTCCACCTCGGCCGGAGCCGGCGGAGCGGGGGCCGGGGGAACCGCCCTGGGGGCGTCCCCGTTGCTGGCGCTGTTGCGCAGGGTGTTCATCAGCGTCGCGGCCAGGCCGTCGAGGGCGCCTCCGCCCCCGGTGACCAGCACGTCGGGCACGACGTCGATGTGCCCGTCGGCCACCGCTCCGGCCACGGCCACCAACGCGGTGGGCACGTCGCCGATGGCCTCGCGCTGCGCCTGGTAGCCGGCCGCCTTGGCCAGCCCCAGCGCCTCGGTCGCCCGGGCCTCGGCCAGGCCGATGGCCTGGGTGCGGTCGGCCTCGGCCTGGCCGGTCAGCCGCACGTAGGCCGCCTCGCCGGTGGCCGCAGCCTCGCGCGCCTGGGCCTGGTTGGTGCTGATCTCGACCGACACCTGGGCCGCGGCCAGCTCGGACTGCATGTTGGCCGTGCCGCGGGCCTTCTCGACCTCGACCCGGGCGGTCTCGGCCCGCTCCTGCTCGACGTAGGTGGTGCGCTCCTGGTTGGCGATCTCGCGCCGGGTCAGGACCTCCACCAGCTCCTGGGGGAACACCACGTCCTGGATGTAGACGCCCCGGGTCTCGACGTCGTAGGCGGCCAGGTACTCGCTCACCGCGTGGAACGCCGAGCCCTGAACCTCGCGCCGGGTCTCGATGAAGCGCACCGCCTCCAGGTCCTGGAGGGTGTTGCGGAAGTGGTTGCCCACCGCCGACTGCAGCACCTCGTTGACCAGGTTGAGCATGGTGCCCACCATCGAGATCACCTTCGGCGCTTTGGTGTCGGACACGTGGATCTGCACCTGGAGGTCGATGGTGAAGATGAACCCCTCCCGGCTCTTGCCCACGATTGGCTCCAGGCGGGCGTCCAGGTCGTGCGCCTGGCTGGCGGCGTTGGCCCAGTTCAGCGTGAGGATGAACGTGGGCACGATCTCCGCCGCGTAGACGCGGGGGTTGATGGCGTACTTGCCGGTGCGCAGCGGCTCCTCCCAGATGCCGCGGTGGCCGGGGCGCACGATCGAGCCGAACTTGAACTCGGCGCCCGAGGTGTCGAGCGTCGGCAGCCCGACGAAGCCCTTGATGACCGCCACCTCGCCCTGGTTGACCACCAGCATCGGGACCAGCTGCACGCGCACCAGGAACGGGTTGAGCAGGTAGGCGCCGTAGAGCAGCGGGTCGTGCTGGAGGCCGATGCGCCCACCGGAGTCCAGGAAGGCCTGGAAGTCCTGGTAGTTGTTGTGCAGCTCGTTCTTGGAGCCCATGAGCGTCTCGATGAGCTGGGCGTTGGTGGTGCCCTGCTCGCCCTCCAGGGCGGTGATGTCGTCGAAGCCGCCCAGGCGGGAAGCGATGTCGCCCTTGTCCAGGGGCGTGCCCTCCAGCGTGGTGACCAGGCCGACGACGTCGTCCGCGCCCTGGGGCGCGATGACCACAACGCCCAGCTGCTCGGGTAACAGGCCGAAGGACTCGGGCGTGAGCTGCCCGCCGCCGGCCGCCGCGGCCAGGTCGGGGGCCACGGGCACGCCGAAGACCTCGCGGGAGGTGATCACGATGAACGCCACCGGGTGGAGCGGCACCAGGGTGCCGGGGGGCAGCACCGGGCGCTGGACGCCCTTCTCGCCCCCGTTCTGGAGGAAGGCGTCGAGCTGCGAGAAGTCGCCGAACGACGGATGGTAGCGGGCGCTCTTGGCGCCGATGGGCAGGGGCCGGCCGACCTGGGAGATCATCACGCCGATCTCGCCCGCGGGCACCTGGACCCACGGGTGGCGCGAGACCGAGGAGATCGGCCACAGGCGGAAGCGCAGGCCCGGCATGAGCAGCTCGGCCTGGTAGCCGGCCTCGCCCCGGAACGCGATGGGGTTGTCGCCGTGCAGCTTGCGGAACCCCAGCTTCTTGTTGACCAGTCCGACCTCGGACGGCCCGATGCGGTGGACCGACTTGAGCAGCACCACCAGCACCACAAACACGACCACCGCAGCAGCGATGGCGACTGTCGTAGACATCCCTCTCTCTTCCTAACCCACCCGCGTGGGTTGTAGTCGGTTTGAGCGTAATCAGACGTCTGGATGCGCTCAATAGGATTCTTGTCACGTGCCGCAGTATCCTGTCGCCATGGCCGCCGCCCACCTCGTCGCCCTCGACGACGGCTGGCACGAGTGGCGGGACGTCCCCGCCGGGGCCGAGC
>DASRJN010000612.1:0-3484 GCA_035649455.1 Acidimicrobiales bacterium | reverse complement strand
GGGACGCCCAGTGCCACCCCATCTGGGAGGGCAGCGAGAACATCTGCGTGCTGGACGTGCTGCGCACCATCCGCCGTGACCAGGCCGACCAGGCCGTGCTGGCCCGGATCGACGAGGCGCTGGAGGTCGCGTCCTCGGCGGCGCCGGGCTGGCTGGCCCCCGCGGTCGCCGCCGTCGGGTCGGCCCGCACCGAGCTGGTCGACCGCATTGCCGGCCTGGGCGCCCGCGAGCCCGACTCGGCCGAAGCCGTCTCGGCCCGGCTGTGCGACCTGCTGGTCCGCACCACCTCCGCCGCGCTGCTGCTGGAGCAGGCCGGCGGACCCGGCGACCTGGCCACCCACAAGGCGCTCATCGCCCTCCGCTACACCCGCCGCCACCTCGACACCGGCGCGACCTGGAGCGACGACATCGCCGCCGTCGCCGGCCGCGACCTCCTGGCCTACGCCGACCTCGACCCCGACACCGCGGCCAAAGCCGCCGCCTAGCCTCCGTACCCGGTTGCTGCCGCCGGCACCCGGCACGCCTGAGCGGCCCGAGCCGGCGACAACGTCGTCACGTGCCGCCGGAGGCTGTCGCGGGCGATGGTGCGTGTATGACAGTCAGAGCGATCTGACGAAGTGGAAGCTGGTGATGTCGTAGCCGGCGCCCAGGTAGAGGCGGTGCGCCGGATGGCGGTGCGTCGCCGAGTCCAGGTGGACGAAGGCGCAGTCGAGACGGGCGGCCTCGGTGGCGATCCAGTCGAGCAGGGCACGGGCGTGGCCTGCGCCGCGCGCTCGTGGCAGCGTGACCAGGTCGTCGATGTAGATGGCCCGACCGAGGGCGAGGTTGGTCGACTGTCGGAAGCCCGCCGCCGCCACGGCCACGTCGTCCGTGAAGGATCCGACGACGCGGTAGCCCTCCGCCCGTTGGGCGTCGACAAGACCAGGGATCTCATCGACAGGACGATGCTGCCGCAGCTCGTGGAGTACGTCGGCGACGAGCGCACCTTCGCCTGGCTGGATCTCGCGGATCATGTTCAGCTCTTCCGTTCTCGATCGCCGGGGGTGGTCGGGTCGGCGGGCCAAGGGTGCTTGGGGTAACGGCCGGCCATCTCCTTGCGGACCTCGTGCCATGAGCCGGACCAGAACCCGGCCAGGTCGCTGGTGACCTGCACCGGGCGGCCCGCGGGGGACAGCAGGTGGAGGACGATCGGCACGCGGCCGCCGGCGACCGTGGGCGTGTCGGTGGCGCCGAACATGTCCTGGACCCGCACGGCGAGGACCGGAGGGTCGCCAGGGGCGCCCGCCGCGTAGTCGAGGCGCACCTGGCGGCCGGTCGGGACCTTCAGGGACTCGGGGGCGAGGCGGTCGAGGTCACCCGCGACCTCGTACGGCAGCAGGCCCCGCAGCACGCGGGTCAGGTCGAGGCGGTCGAGGTCGGCACGGCCGGTGGCCGACGACAGCCGCGGGGCCAGCCAGTCGTCGAGGGTGCGGCGGAGGGCGGCGTCCGAGAGGTCGGGCCACGGCGCGCCCACGACCGCGTGCAGGAACGCCACGCGGGCCTGGAGGGAGCGAGCCGCGCCGCTCCACGGAAGGGCGGCGAGGTTGGTGGTGCGAACGCGGTCGACCAGGGCGGTGGTGGCGGCGAGGCCGGGGGTGGGGCGGCGGTCGACCGTGCCGAGGCGGAGCCGGCCCAGCGACCGCTCGACCCGGGCCACCAGGTCGTCGCGGCCGGCGTCCCACAGGAGGCGGGCGTGTTCGGTGACCTCGGCGCCGGCCACCGCGTCGAGCTGGTCCGCGGCCAGCGGGGCGGCCAACCGGATGCGGCCGCCCGTACGGCGGCCGTCGACCTCGGCCACGGCCAGGAACGGCTCGCGGGCCAGCGTGTCGGTCGGGGTCAGCGAGGCCTCGGTGCCGGCGCGCAGGATGAACCGGCCGGGACCGCCGCGGGCCTGGGCGACGCGATCGGGGTAGGCGTGGGCCAGCAGCAGCCCCGCCTCCGTCGGGTCGCCCTCGGTGCCGGGCACCGACCCGAGGCGGCGGGCCAGATCGCGGGCGCGGTCCCGGGCCCGGCGCAGGGCGCGGCCGTCGGCCAGCGGGTGGTGGGCCGAGGGGTCCTCCAGCAGGGCCAGGCGCAGGCCGACGTCGCCGGGTCGCTCGTCGGGGCGGCCGCGCAGCACGTCCCGGTCCTCCAGCAGCGCAGCCAGCAGGCACCCCAGCCACGCCTGGCCCTCGGCCTCGGCCACCAGCAGCATGCGGGCCAGGCGGGGGTGCACCGGCAGGGCGACCATGGCCCGGCCCGCGGGGGTCGGGTGGCCCTCCCCGTCGAGGGCGCCGAGCGACACCAGCAGCCGCCGGGCCTCGTCCAGGGCGCGGGCGGGAGGCGGGTCGAGGAACGGCAGGTCGGCAGCCTGCGTGCCCCACACCGCCAGCTCCAAGCCCAGGCCGGCCAGGTCCGCCTGGCGGATCTCGGGCTCGGTGTAGCGCCGTCGCGCCGCGTGTTCGACCTTGGACCACAGGCGCACCGCGACGCCGGGGCCGAGCCGCCCGGCCCGACCGGCCCGCTGGTCGGCCGAGGCCCGCGAGGCGGGGACCGTCTCCAGCCGGGTGAGGCCGGTGGTGGCGTCGAACACCGGCTTCCGGGCGAGGCCCGCGTCGACCACGAGGCTCACGCCCTCGACGGTGAGGCTGGTCTCGGCGATGTCGGTGGCCAGCACCACCTTGCGGCGGCCCGGTAGGCCGGGGACCAGCGCCGCGTCCTGAGCGCCCGCGGGGAGCGCCCCGTACAGGGTGTGGACGTCGACCGCATCGCCCAGGTCCAGCGCGGCGGCGGTGCGCTCGATCTCGGCCGCGCCGGGCAGGAACACGAGCACGTCGCCTTCCGGCTCGCTCCGCAGCACCTGGCGGACCGCCGCGGCCGCCGCCGGCTCGACGTGCTCGCGGGGGCGGCGAGGCGCCCAGCGCACGTCGACCGGGTGGGAGCGGCTGTCGCTGGTCACCACCGGGGCGGGGTCGCTGTCGCCCCCGAGCAGGGCCGCTACCCGATCCCCGTCGAGGGTGGCGGACATGACCAGGATGCGCAGGTCGGGCCGCAGGTGGCGGCGGGCGTCCAGCGCCAGGGCCAGGCCCAGGTCGGCGTGCAGGCTGCGCTCGTGGAACTCGTCGAAGATCACCAGGGCCACGCCCTCGAGCGCCGGGTCGCGCTGGAGCCGGCGGGTGAGGATCCCCTCGGTCACCACCTCGACCCGGGTCTGAGGCCCCACCGCCCGGTCATCGCGGGTGCGGTAGCCGACGACCTCGCCGACCGCCTCGCGCCGCAGCGCGGCCATGCGCCGGGCCGCGGCCCGGGTGGCCAGCCGGCGGGGCTCCAGCATGACGATGCGCCCCCCGGCGGCGGCCAGCCACGGCTCGTCCGCCAGGGCCAGGGGCACGATGGTGGTCTTGCCGGCCCCGGGCGGCGCCTGGAGCACGGCTGCGCCCGGCCCCGCCAGCGCCGCCCGCAGGTC
>DASRJN010000611.1:0-5234 GCA_035649455.1 Acidimicrobiales bacterium | reverse complement strand
ACGCCGGCACCCTCGCTGCCGGGCAGCCAGGAGGCGACGAGGGCGTCCATCTGGTCGAGCTGGTCGGTGATCACCTGGGGCCGGCCCGACACGATGAGCACGATGCACGTCTCGATGGCGCCGCACACCGCGTCGACGACCGCCCGGTCGCCGTCCAGTAGCGAGAGTGACTTCTCCTCCCGCAGCTCCGGATCGCCGAACTGCCATTCGGGGCCGTCGATGTCGCCGAAGCCCTCGGAGTACGGCGTCTCGCCGACCACGACGATCCCGACGTCGGCGCCGTCCATCGGTGCCGAGGCGTCCTCGCTGAAGGTGATGTTCGCGTTCGGCGCCACCTGCTGGATGCCCTCGAGGATCGTCGTGCCGCCGATGAGGTCGTCGCCCGAAACGCCCTGCCACTGGGTGGTCCAGCCGCCGGCCTGGTTGCCGATGTCGTCGGCGTTGCGGCCGGCGACGTAGATGTCGCCCTCGGGGGCGAGCGGCAGCGCACCATCGTTCTTGAGCAGCACCTGCGACTCCGCAACCGCCTCGCGAGCGAGCGCCCGGTGCTCGGGGCTGCCGATCTCGTCGAGGTTGTCGGCGGAGGCGAACGGCTCCTCGAACAGCCCGAGCTCGAACTTCGTCGCCAGGATCCGGCTGACGGCGTCGTCGATACGGGCCATGCTCACCCGTCCCGCCCGGACCTCGGCGAGGAGCATGTCGATGAACACCGGGGCGTTGTTGGGCTGCATGAACATGTCGATGCCGGCGTTCACACCGGTCCGGACCTTGAACGGGGTCAGGCCCCCGTTGGTGGGGTCGTCCGGGTCGGGGATCTGGTGGATGCCCTCCCAGTCCGAGATGATGAAGCCGTCGAAGCCGAGCTGCCCCTTGAGCACACCGGTGAGGAGATCGCCGTTGGCGTGCATCTTCACCGGGTTGCCGACCCCGTCCTCGGTGAAATCGACGCTGGAGAACGAGGGCATCGCGCTGGTCAGGTGCTCACGACGGATCACGTGCGCGTACGGATCGACCGCAAGGCGCTTGAAGTCACGTTGGTTCGTGACCGTGACGCCCTGGTCGATCGTGTAGGCCTGCGCGGCCGGCGGCAGGCTCTCGTTGTTCTCGGCCGTCTCCTCGTTGAACAGCGTGTTGCCGTCCCCCGCGAAGTGCTTCGGCGTCGCCAGCACGCTGCCGTCCGACGACAGGTCGTGGCCCTGCAGCCCGTCGATCAAGGAGCTGCCGAGCCGCGTGACCAGGCCCGGGTCCTCGCTGTAGCTCTCGTACGACCGGCCCCACCGCTCATCGCGGGTGACGCACAGGCAGGGCCCGAAGTTCCACGGGATGCCGATGGCCCTCGTCTCCGCCGCGGTCGCGGCGCCGATCTCCTGCACGAGCCCGGCATCGCGCGTCGCCCCGAGCCCGATGTTGTGCGGGAAGATCGTCGCTCCCTGCACGATGCCGAGCCCGTGGACGGCGTCGATGCCGTAGATGATCGGGATCCCCAGGCGGGTGGTCAGCGCCTCCGCCTGGAAGCTGTTCACCATGTCGAGCCATGCCGCGGGCTCGTTGACCGGTGGCGTGGAGCCGCCGCCCGAGAGCACCGAGCCGACCTGCCATTCGGCGATCAGCGACGGGTTACCGAAGACGGCCCCCCGCTCGGTCTGGGTCATCTGCCCGACCTTCTCCTCGAGCGTCATGCGCTGGAGCAGGTCGGCGACGCGCCGGTCGGTCGGCTGGCGCGGGTTGAGGTACGCGGGCCCGCTCGCCTGGTCGGGTCCGGCGGGGACGCCGGCGGCAACGGTGCCACTCGCCACGACGACTGACGTGGCCAGCACCAGGGCCGACAGGATAGGGAGCCCGGCCGTGCGGGACGCACGCACCGAGCGACGGATAGCCGTGTGCGGTCTGATCACGAGACACCCCCGGAGATCGCGTTCACTACCAGGACGCTCCGCCCCCCGACTCACCGTACGAAGCGGCTCGTCAATGAAGTGTCAAGATTCGGTGGGGCCATAAACGATTTGTGAAGCGACCCACCGTGTTTCCACGCTCTTGTCGCTAGCCCCAGTCGATGGCGTCGAAGGCGGCGCGCAGCTTGGGCCCGCGGGCCGGGTTGGCCGCGGTGACCCACGAGATCCGGCCCTGCAGGTGGGCCCGGAAGTCGGCGTGCCCGGCGCGGTCGGCGGCGGCCGGCCCGTGGCGGGCGGCGTCGTGGAGCACGGCCCGCAGCCGGTCGTAGTCGGCGCGGGCCACGTTGGGGTGGGCGTTGACCACGAGGCCGAGCATGGTCTGGCGCTGGGCCGCGGCGAGCCGCTGGGACTTGCCCTCGTGCACGCGGAACCCCTCGTCGGACGCGATCTCGGCCACCAGCGCTCCCACCCGATCGCCCGCCCGGCGCCCCAGGTCGCCCGATAGCACCAGGTCGTCGGCGTAGCGGGTGTAGGTGGCGCCCAGGCGGTGGGCCAGGCCCGCCAGGCGCCGGTCCAGGCCGTAGGCGGACAGGTTGGCCAGAGCCGGGGACGTCGGCGCCCCCTGGGCCAGGTGCGGCGTGGCCAGGTGAGCCAGCAGCCGGCGCCGGCGTTCGACCGCGGCGTCCTCCGTGGCGGGCGGCGTCGCTCGCAGCATGGCGGGCGGCGTGACCGTCGTGCACAGGCCGGCGAGGCTGTGTGCCACCGGCTCGGGGTAGCCGGCCAGGCGGAAGATGCCGTACACCCGGCCGGCGGTCACCGAGCTGAAGAACGACTCCAGGTCGTACCGCAGGACCACCGCGTGGCCCGCGTGCCGGCGGGTGGCGGTGAGGGCGGAGCGGCCGGGCCGGAACCCGTGGGCGGACTCGTGGGGCGGGAGGCGGTCGAGGATGTGGCGCAGCACCTGGCGCTGGAGCTCCTTGAGCTCGCGCTTGGGCGCCTCCAGCAGGCGGGCCGAGCCGTCGGGCTTGCGGAGCCACCGGCGGCGGTAGTGGCGCAGGCGCTCGTCGGCCGCGATGCGCTCGAAGGACCGGCAGTCGGCGAACCAGGCCAGGTGGTCGGGCGTGACTCCCAGCCAGGCGGCCAGGGCGGCGAGATCGTCGACGGCGGGGACCGGCCAGCGGCGCCGGCCCATCTCGGTGGGCGCCGCCACCCACGTGTGGACCCGCACCGCCCGGTCGGGGCCCCGCAAGGCATGCCGGAACGGCTCGCAGGCGGCGATGAACGTCGCCAGCTCGCGGGGCCGGTCCCGCGGGCGGTCGGGGTAGGCCCGCACCACGATCTCGGCCAGGTCGGTGGGCCAGCGGCGCCGGTCGGCCAGCGCCCGCTTGCCCCGGCGGCCCATGGCGGCGGGCTGCCACTCGCCGGCCAGGAACGCACCCGCCAGCGCGGTCGCGACCCTTCGCTCGCGGTCGGCCCGGCGCACCGATCGCTAGGGCTGCGCCGGGTGGGGCGGCAGCGCCCCCCGACCGTCCCTGTCGTGCGTGCGCGACGGTGCATAGGGGTGCACTCGGGCGCATGCGTTGCGTTGCCGGACCACTACGTCATCCCCCGGGGGAGCCCCGGAGAGGCCGACCGGCGCCCGAAGGCGCCCCCGGCCAGCTCGGAGGGCGCTGCCACGGCGCCGGACTCTACCGGTCCCGGGTCGGCGCGCCGAGGTCACGCAGCGACCAGCGCAGCAGGTCGGGGTCGGCCCACGCGGTCTCGGGGCCCGACAGCGCCCGGCCGAGGGCCCGCAGGGCATCCACGGTCATGGCCAGCGCCGCCGCCGGCTGGGCCAGCAGCTCGGCGACGAGGGCGTCCACCGCGGCGTCGAGCTCGGCCGCGGGCACGACCCGGTGGACGTAGCCCCAGGCCTGGGCCTCGGCCGCCCCCAGCCGCCGCCCGGTCATGACCAGCTCACGCGTGCGGGGCAGGCCGATCTCGCGCACCAGGCGGGGGAGCCCGGCCCAGGTGAGCGGGATGCCGATGGCGACCTCGGGGATGGCGACGGACAGATCGTCGGCCGCCACCCGGAGGTCACAGGCGGCCGCGAGCAGGGCGGCGCCGCCGATCACATGGCCCTGTAACCGGGCCACGGTGACCTGGGGCAGGCGCTCGAGGTCCTCCAGCAGGCGTTGCCAGCGGCCGCTGGCCCGCCGCCGGGCCAGGGGATCGGGCGGCAGCTCGACCCGATCGGCCAGGTCCGCCCCGGCCGAGAAGGCCCGCCCCGCGCCCGCGACCACGACGACCCGGATGTCGTCCCGTTCGGCGACGTCCCGGACGGCGGTGTGCAGGCCGGCGCGGGTGGCGTCGTCGAGGGCGTTCAGCTTGTGGGGCCGCTCCAGCGTGATGCGGCACACGCCCCTCTCCCCGCCGGTCTCGACGCGGACGGGGCCGTCGCTCACGGGCGGGACCCTAACGCAGCCTGGCCGCGGCCAGCGGCCCGTCGAGGACCGGCCCGCTCAGCCGGGGATGGGCCAGGCCTGCCCGAGTGGCGGAGTCGGGCAGGCCTGGCCGAGGGGTGACGCGCCAGCCGACGGGCGGTGTGGGCCGGGCGTCACCGGGGATTGGGAGGCGGGCCAGGCCTGCCCGATTGGCGGAGTCGGGCAGGCCTGGCCGGGGGGTGAGGCGCCGACCGACGGGCGGTGTGGGCCGGGCATCACCGGGGACATCGAGGATCAGCCGACGTGGTCGTCGCCGGCCGGGTCGTCGGCCCCGCCGCGGCCGGAGCCGCCGGAGCCCGAGCCGCTGGAATCGGAGCCCGAGCCGCTGGAGTCGGAGCCGCTGGAGCCGCCGTGGTCGTCGGTGACGGTGTCGCCACCGTGGTCGTCGACCGCGTCGTGGCCGTGGTCGTCGCCGACCTCACCGGCGTTGCCGGGACCGCTGTTGGCGCTGCCCGGGCCACTGTTGTCGTCGGCCATGTCGTCGTCGAAGCCCTTGGTCTCGACGACCACGCCGTTCTCGATGCGGACCTCGGTGCCTGCGACCTCGTCGCGGAACCGCACGCGCTCACGGATGGCGCCGTCCTCGACCTCGACGTTGACCTGGACTCGCTGGCCGTCCCGGCGGAAGTCGACCTCGATCTCCGCCCCGGCGTCCTGCTCGACCTCGACGGCCCAGCCGGCGTTGGGGGTGGCCGACAGGAGCGTGAGCTGGTTGCCTTCGCGGGCCACGACGACGGTCCCGGCGCCGGCGGCGTCGATGGCACGGGTCTCCGACGCATCGCTGGCGGTGCTGGCGGGCACCGACGCCGGAACGGCCGTGGTCGTCGTGGTGTCGTCGTGGGACGAGCCGATGCTCGAC
>DASRJN010000610.1:0-5654 GCA_035649455.1 Acidimicrobiales bacterium | reverse complement strand
GACCAGCGTGACCAGCACGCCGACGATGAGGCCGGTCACCACGGTCCCCCCGGTGACGGCGATGCCCCCGGCGGGCAGGGCGAACCCGGCCGCGTCGAACAGGCCCTTGAGCAGGCCGGCCACGCCGATGCCCACGGCCAGGCCCACCAGCGAGCCCACGATGCCCACCAGCAGGGCCTCGAAGATCACCGACCGGATCACCTGGCCCCGCCCGGCGCCGAGCGCCCGCAGCAGCGCGGCCTGGCGGGTGCGCTGGGCCACGATGATCGAGAAGGTGTTGTAGATGCTGAACGTGGCGACGAGCAGGGCGATGCCCGCGAACATGGTCAGGAATGTCGTCAGCAGGTTCAGGAAGTCCCGGTTGATGTCGTCGGTGGCCTCGCTGGTCACCTGGGTGCCGGTGGTGGCCTCGACGCCGGCCGGCAGCACCGAGCCGATCCGGTCCGCCAGCTCGGACTGGTCGACGCCGTCCTCGCCCCGCACCACCACGCTCGACACCCGGTCGGGCGAGCGGAGCACGTGCTCCTGGGCGGAGGCCAGGTCGAAGGCGGTGAAGGTCACGCCGCCCAGGCCGTCCGCGTCCCCGAAGGTGGCCAGGCCCACGATGGTGACCGGCACCGGCTCGGGGGTGAGCAGGGTGGTGGTGTCGCCCAGGTGCAGCCCGCCGGCGTCGGCCGCGCCCTTGTTGACCACGACCTCGCCGTCGGCCCGCGGCGCCCGGCCCTCGGCCAGGCGGTAGGGGTTGAGCTTCGGGTCGGTGACCCAGCTGCCGGCGAGCTGGGGCGGGCCGTTGCCGCCGATGGCGGTGCCGTCCTTGCCGAGCAGGGCGCCGTAGCCGCTGACCTGGCCCTCGGCCGCCGCCACCCCGTCGACCGCCTCGATGCGGTCGACCAGGCCGGCGTCGATGGGCGCCCGGGCGATGTCGGCTTCGAGGTCGGTGCCGTTGCGCACGACCACGTCGGTGCCGGCGTTGACCTCGGTGAGCAGGTCGTCGAAGTTGGCCCGCAGCGTGGCCCCGAGCACCAGCGTGCCGGTGAGGAAGGCCACGCCCAGCACCACCGCCAGGCCGGTGCCGGCCAGGCGGCGGGTGTGGGCCCGCATCTCGCGCAGGGTGATCCACAGCATCGTTCACGCTCCCAGGGAGGACATGCGGTCGAGGACGGTGGTGGCAGTGGGGGCGGCGAGCCCGTCGACGATGCGGCCGTCGGCCAGGAACACCACCTCGTCGGCATAGGCCGCGGCGGTGGGCTCGTGGGTGACCATCACGACGGTCTGGCCCAGGTCGTCCACCGCCCGGCGCAGGAAGCCGAGGATCTCGGCCCCGGTGCGCGAGTCGAGGTTCCCGGTGGGCTCGTCGGCGAACACGATGTCGGGCCGCCCGGCCAGCGCCCGGGCCACCGCCACGCGCTGCTGCTGGCCGCCCGACAGCTCGGAGGGCCGGTGGCGCAGGCGGTCGCCCAGGCCCACGGCCGCCACCACCTGGTCCACCCAGGCGGCGTCGGCCCGCCGGCCGGCCAGCCGGTCAGGGAGCACGATGTTCTCCTGGGCGGTCAGCGTCGGGATGAGGTTGAAGGCCTGGAACACGAAGCCGATCCGGTCCCGCCGCAGCCGGGTCAGGTCCCGGTCCGACAGCGTCGACAGGTCGACGTCGCCGATCAGGACCCGCCCGGCGGTGAGGGTGTCGAGGCCGGCCACGCAGTGCATGAGCGTGGACTTGCCGGAGCCCGACGGCCCCATGACGGCGGTGAAGCGGCCGCGCTCGAAGGCGACGTCCACCTCGTCGAGGGCGAGGACGGCGGTGTCCCCGATCCCGTACACCTTCGTGGCCCCGAGGGCCTGGGCGGCGGCGCTCATCGCCGCGTCTCCTGCAGGACGTCACGGCGCCGGCGGTACTCGTCGGCATCGATCTCGCCGCGGGCGTACATCTCGTCGAGCACGGACTGGCCGCCGCCGAACCGGTGGCGCCACGGCGGGCCCCAACGGGCGAAGCGCCAGGCGAAGAGGGCGAGCAGGCCGAACCAGAACAGGGGGAAGACCAGGATCCACGGACCCGGTCCGCAGTAGGCAAGTGTCGTGAACATGCCTCGATCGTCCGCTCCGGACGGTCCGGGTTCGTCCTCCCCCGGGAGGCTTCGCGCCTGCCACGCCCGCGGTAGGCGGGGGACGAGCTAGTCGATCCAGCCGGGACGGACCAGGCCCGACTCGTAGGCCAGCACCACGAGCTGGGCCCGGTCGCGGGCCGCGAGCTTGGTCATGGCCCGACTCACGTGGGTCTTGGCCGTCATGGGGCTGACGTAGAGCCGCTCGGCGATCTCGTCGTTGGACAGGCCCTCGGCCACGAGCGCCATGACCTCGCGCTCGCGGTCGGTCAGCATGTCGAGCTCGGGACGGTGGGGCGCGGCCTTGGTCTGGGTGGCGAAGGCCCCGATCAGCCGGCGGGTCACGCCCGGGGACAGCAGGGCGTCGCCTGCGGCCACCGCCCGCACGGCCCGCAGCAGCTCGACGGGCTCGGTGTCCTTGACCAGGAAGCCGCTGGCCCCGGCCCGGATGGCCTCGAACACGTACTCGTCGAGCTCGAAGGTGGTCAGGATCACGATGCGGACACCGGCGAGGCGCTCGTCACCCACGATGGCCCGCGTGGCGGCCAGGCCGTCGGTCCCCGGCATGCGGATGTCCATGAGCACGACGTCCGGGCTGGTCCGCTTGGCGACCCGCACCGCCTCCTCACCGTCGCCCGCCTCGCCCACCACCTCGATGTCGTCCTGCGCGTCGAGCAGCGCCCGGAACCCGGCCCGCACCAGGGCCTGGTCGTCCGCCAGCACCACCTGGATCACGCTTGGTCCTCCGGGCCGAGGGGGAGGCGGGCGTGGACGCGGAAGCCGCGGCCGGGACGGGCACCGGCCTCCAGCGAGCCGCCCAGGGCCCGGGCCCGCTCCTGCATTCCGGAAAGGCCGCGGCCGCCGTTGTCGACCCCGGTCCCGGCGGGGCCGTGGCCGTTGTCGTCCACCTCGACCACCAGGCTGCCGGGGGAACGGCTGAGGCGCACGGTGGCACGGGTGGCGCCCGAGTGGCGGACCACGTTGGTGAGCGCCTCCTGCACGATGCGGAAGGCGGCCAGGTCCACGCCCGCGGGCAGGCCGTCCAGCCCGTCGGCGCCCGAGACCTCGACCATGAGGCCCGTTCCCCGTGTGCGCTCGACCAGGGCGTCGAGGTCGGACAGGCCCGCGGTCGGCGCTCGGGGGGCGGCCTCGCCCGCCCGCAGGATGTCGAGCACCGAGCGCAGCTCGCCCAGCGCGTCCTTGCTGGCGTCGCGGATGGCCCGGAGCGCGGGCCGGGCCTGCTCGGGCCGCTCGTCCAGCAGGTGCAGGGCCACGCCCGCCTGCACGTTGATGAGGGAGATGTTGTGGGCCAGCACGTCGTGCAGCTCCTGGGCGATGCGCAGCCGCTCGTCGCTGGCCCGCCGCCGGGCCTGCTCTGCCTGAGCCGCGGCCTCCTCCGCCCGTCGCTCGAGGCGGCTGCGCAGCAGCTCCGCTCCGGCGCCGAGCACCAGCAACCAGGCCAGCAACGCGGCCGCGAACCCCCACGAGGAGGCCTCGTCCTGCAGCGTCGGGTGGAGCGCGACCGAGAGCACGTAGCCCACCGCCAGGGTGCCCCACGCCGCCCGGCGCCGCCCCCGCAGCACCGCGTTGAAGAAGGCGAAGGCCAGCGCCACCACGAACGGTCCCCGCGGGTAGTCCGACAGGCCGTAGAGCGCGGTGGGCACGAAGGCCAGGACCACGCACAGGCTGGGCTGCCGCCTCCGCAGCAGCAGCGCAGCCGGGCCGGCCAGCAGCAGCAGGATGGCGTAGGCGTCGAAGGGCTCGGCCTCGGGCTGACCCAGCGACGCCAGGTGGGTGATGCCGACCTGGATGGCCGCGGCCACGAGCGCGGGCACGACGTCGCGCACCCAGCCTGGCGCCTTCGCCACTCTGGGAAGCAGGGCGTCGGCGTCGGTCACACCGTGTCCTGTGGTCAGCGTGCCGGACACCGCCTGCACGGTAGGGCGCCGGGCGGGGACTGGCATCGTACGGCCGGACCGTTCCCGCCTACCGCGGCTGTGGTAGATCACCGGCCATGACTCCGGGCGACCTCGTGGAGATCGAGCAGATCCACCAGCTGAAGTACCGCTACGCGCGGCTGATCGACACCAAGCGGTGGGACGAGCTGGCCGAGCTGTTCGCCCCCGACGCCACTGCGAGCTACGGCGGCGGGGCCACCGAGCTGGAGGGCCGGGTGGCCATCATGGAGTTCCTGACCGGGGCCATGGGCGACGAGTCCGTGCTCACCAGCCACAAGATGCACCAGCCCGAGATCACGCTCACCGGGCCCGGTACGGCCGAAGGCATCTGGGCGCTCGACGACGTGGTCATCCTGGGTGAGCTGGGGCTGACCGTGCGCGGATCGTCGTTCTACGAGGACCGCTACGTGAAGCGCGACGGCCGCTGGGTGTTCGCCCACACCGGCTACAAGCGGGTCTACGAGGAGATCGAGCCCCGCCCGGCGGAGCTGAAGCTCACCGCCAGCTGGTTCGCCACCGGTGGCCGGTCCAAGCTCCAATAGCCATGGCCCAGGTGGGGTTGTCCCTACCTGGCGGACACAGGTGGGCTTCATGGTGGGGAGGTCCGGCCCTGCTTACGGTGTCAGCGTGATGCGTGATGCGTGATCTGTTCCGGCCGTGGCGCGAGCAGTCGACCTGGTGGTCCTTGACCCACCTGCTGCTCGACGCGTTCGTCGGCAGCTTCACGTTCTCGGTGGTGGTCACGCTGCTGGCCACGACCGTGGCCCTGCTCATCACCTTCCCGCTGGCGTTGCCGTTCGCCTGGCTGCTGTTCGTGCTGTCCCATCTGATGGCCCGCGTGGAGCGATCCCGCATCGCGGCGCTGCTCGGCGAGCGGCTGGAGGATCCGGTCCCGCCGCTGGAGTCCAAGGGTTGGTGGCGCCGGCTGGTGGAACGGGCCAAGAGCCGTCCCCGCTGGCGGGAGATCGCCTACCTGGTGCTCGCCCTGCCGCTGGGTGTGTTCACGACCGTGCTGGCGCTGGAGGTGTGGTGCCTCTCGGCCGCCCTGCTGTTCCTGCCGCTGTACGTCAATGCCCTGCCCGACAATGCCGCCAAGCTCGGCCTCTTCGCCGCCTCGCAGGGCCTGACCACCCTGGCGCTCAGCGTGGTGGGGCTGGTCGGGGTCGCCCTGGCCGCGCCGTGGCTGACCCGGGCGCTGGCCCGACTCGACCTGACCGTGGCCCGCTGGCTCCTGGGGCCGCGCCGCCAGGACGAGCTGGGCGAGCAGGTCACCCGCCTCGAGACCAGCCGGGCGGCGGCGGTCGACAGCGCCGAGGCCGAGCGGCGCCGCATCGAGCGGGACCTGCACGACGGCGCCCAGCAGCGCCTGGTCTCGCTGGCCATGGGGCTGGGCGCCGCTCGCGAGCGCATCGACAGCGATCCCGAAGCCGGCCGGCAGATGGTGGCGGAGGCCCACGAGGAGGCCAAGGCGGCGCTCAAGGAGATCCGGGACCTGGTGCGCGGCATCCACCCGGTGATCCTCGAGGACCGAGGGCTCGACGCGGCCCTCTCCGCGGTCGTCGCCCGCTCGCCCATCCCCGTGGCCCTCACCGTCGAC
>DASRJN010000609.1:0-2509 GCA_035649455.1 Acidimicrobiales bacterium | reverse complement strand
CGGGCCGCACTGCGGGCGCTGTTCCAGGCCCTGGGCGGCCGCCGCCTGACCGAGGTGCTGCGCGGCGTCGACGAGCCCTCGGCGCTGGCCGACCTGGTGGGCTGGTGGCCCGACCTGGCCGTCGAGCGCAAGATCGAGCTGCTGGAGACCCTCGACCTGGGCGAGCGGCTGACGCTGGTCCTGGGCTGGGTCAAGGACGCGCTCGCCGAGCACGAGCTGGCCGAGAAGATCCGCAACGACGTGTCCGAGGGGCTGGAGAGCCGCCAGCGCGAGTTCCTGCTGCGCCAGCAGATGGATGCCATCCGCAAGGAGCTCGGCGAGGACGGCGACGACGACGCCGTCGGGACCTACCGCGAGCGCCTGACCGCCCTGGTCGAGGCCGGTGCGATGGCCGAGGCCACCCGCAAGGCCATCGAGCGGGAGATCGACCGCTTCGAGCGCACCCCGGAGCAGAACATCGAGCACGGCTGGATCCGCAACTGGCTGGACACGGTGTTCGAGATCCCGTGGGGCGAGCGCAGCGTGGACGACTACGACATCGGCAAGGCCCGCGAGGTGCTCGACGCCGACCACACCGGCCTCGAGGAGGTCAAGGACCGCATCGTCGAGATGCTGGCCGTCCGCAAGCTGCTGGCCGAGCGCGCCGCCGAGTTGGAGGACTCCGACCAGGACGCGCCCGAGCCGGTCGAGAACGGCCGCCGCCCCGGCGCCATCGTGGCCCTCGCCGGTCCCCCCGGGGTCGGCAAGACATCGCTGGGCGCCTCGGTCGCCCGCGCCCTCGGGCGCAAGTTCACCCGCATCTCCCTCGGCGGCATCCGCGACGAGGCCGAGATCCGGGGCCACCGGCGCACCTACGTCGGCGCCCAGGCCGGCCGCATCGTCCGGGCCCTGACCGAGGCCGGGACCATGAACCCGGTCATCCTGCTCGACGAGGTGGACAAGATCGGCGCGGACTGGCGGGGCGACCCCTCGTCCGCCCTGCTGGAGGTGCTGGACCCGGCCCAGAACCACACCTTCCGGGACCACTACCTGGAGGTCGACCTCGACCTGTCCGACGTGCTGTTCCTGGCCACCGCCAACATGCTGGAGACCATCCCCGGCCCGCTGCTGGACCGCATGGAGGTCATCCGGCTCGACGGCTACACCCACGACGAGAAGGTCGCCATCGCCCGCGACCACCTCTTCGCCCGCCAGCAGGCCCGCAACGGCCTGCGCGACGGCGAGGTCGAGGTGACCGACACGGCGCTCGGCGAGATCGTCGACGGCTACACCCGGGAGGCCGGGGTCCGGAACCTGGAGCGCGAGCTCGGCAAGCTGCTGCGCAAGGCCGCCACCGAGGTGGCCCAGGGCACCGAGACGCCGATCGTGGTCGACATCGCGGACGTGCCCCGCTACCTCAAGCGGCGCCGGTTCCACGACGAGGCCGCCGACCGCACCTCGGTGCCGGGCGTGGCCACCGGCCTGGCCGTGACCGGAGCGGGTGGCGACGTGCTGTTCGTGGAGGCCACCTCCATGCCCGGCGAGCCCGGCATGACCGTGACCGGCCAGCTCGGCGACGTGATGAAGGAGTCGGCGCAGATCGCGCTGTCCTACGTCCGCTCCCGGGCCGACCGCCTCGGCATCGACCAGGCCGCGCTGGACGGCAAGCGGTTCCACGTGCACTTCCCCGCGGGCGCCGTCCCCAAGGACGGCCCCTCGGCCGGCATCACCATGACCACCGCCCTGGTCAGCCTGCTGCGGGGCACGCCGGTCCGGTCCACCGTGGCCATGACCGGCGAGGTCACCCTGTCGGGCCGGGTGCTGCCCATCGGCGGGGTCAAGCAGAAGGTGCTGGCCGCCCACCGGGCCGGCCTGCGCGAGGTCATCCTGCCCCTGCGCAACGAGCCCGACCTGGACGACGTCCCCGAGGCCGTCCGGGAGGAGATGACCTTCCACCCGGTCGCCGACGTGGCCAAGGTCCTCGACCTGGCCCTGGACCCCGTCCCCGCCGCCGTGGCGGCCTGAGCTGATAGGAGTCGACATCGCCGCCGGGCCTAGAGTCGGCGGCGATGTCGACCCAGGCGTCCCCCGAGGCCGGGGCCGAGACGGCCAACCACGCTCCTGCCAGCTACGAGGCCCCCGCGCCCCGTAGCTCGAAGCCCAGCGTCCCGCTGCCGCCGGACGGCGTCGGCTACCGGCTCAAGCGCAAGATGCTGGGCAAGCCCATGCACTCGGAGCAGCTCGAGCACGAGCGGCTGGGCAAGCCCACGGCGCTGGCCGTGTTCGCCTCCGACAACCTGTCGTCGTCGGCGTACGCCACCGAGGAGATCCTCCACGTCCTGGTGCCGTACTTCGGGCTGGCGGCCTTCGCCCTGGTGCTGCCGGTCACGTTCGCCATGCTGATCGTGCTCGGCCTGCTGATCATCAGCTACCGGGAGACGATCAAGGAGTACCCCTCGGCCGGCGGCGCCTACCTGGTCACCCGGGACAACTTCGGCATCGTGCCCGCCCAGGTGGCGGGGGCCGCCCT
>DASRJN010000608.1:0-3554 GCA_035649455.1 Acidimicrobiales bacterium | reverse complement strand
CCGCCCGCGCCCGTGGGATCAGGGCTTGCGGCCGACGCCGGCGTAGAAGATGTCCGGACCGGACTCGGGAGGCTGGCCGCGCCAGGAGGCCACCAGGGTGACGCCCGGGTCGACCAGCTCGAGGCCGTCGAAGAACCGGGTGAACTCCTCGCGGTCACGCAGGATGAAGGTCTCCTGGGTCTTCTCGCTGATGCCGGCGTACAGCTCCACCAGGCCGGGCACCACGTCGCTGGCCAGGTGCGACACCGCGAGGTAGCTGCCCGACGGCACCGCGTCGACCAGGCGGGCCACCAGACCGTGGGCGTCCTCCGCGTCCGAGATGAAGTGCATGATCGCGACCACCACGAGCCCGATGGGCTGGTCGAAGTCGAGGGTCTCCGACGCCTGGGCGAAGATCGAGTCGGTGTCGCGGATGTCGGCGTACAGGTAGGACGTGTTCGTCGTCGGTGTGGTGCTCAGGAGCTCGTGGGCGTGGGCCAGCACGATGGGGTCGTTGTCGACGTAGACGACCTTGGACTCCGGGGCCACCGACACGGCGATGGCATGGGTGTTGTCGTCGCTCGGGATGCCGGTGCCGAGGTCCAGGAACTGGCGGATCCCCGCCTCCTCGGCCATGAAGCGGACGGCCCGCCCGAGGAAGTCCCGGTTGGCCCGCAGGCCGGCCTTGGCCGCCTCGATCCCGCCCGGGAACTCGAGACCGGCCGCGTGGGAAGCCACGCGGTCGCTCTCGAAGTTGGTCGTCCCGCCGAGCATGTAGTCGTACATCCGTCCCGCGTGGGGGATGTCAGCCCGGATGTCGATGCCACCCCAGTCCTTGCTTGCCACCGTTTCGCCGATCGTCAGGGCCCGCGTCCGGCCGCACGATAGACGGTCCACCAGCCATCCAGGACCGCAGCCCGGCGAGCTACGACGCCGACGCGGCTTCCTCGGCGAAGCGCCCTACGACGTCGGCGTACTCGGTCATCATGTCGAGCACCACCTGCCGCGCCGGGCGTACCTCGTTCATGCGGCCGACGACCTGGCCGACGAAGTAGTTCGCCAGCCGGTGGGCGCCGGTGCCCGCGTGGTGCGACGAGCGGGCGATGCGCAACTGCGCCTCGCCCACCAGCGCGCTCTGCAACGGCATCGGCAGCGTCGCCGGCGCATCCTCACGCTCCCATTCCTCGGTCCAAGCCGACCGCAACATGCGCGCCGGCTTGCCGGTGAGCGAACGCGATCGGATCGTGTCCGACGACGTCGCGGCCAGGAACTTGTCCTTCACCACCGGGTGAGTCTCGGCCTCTTCGGTGGTCAACCACACCGATCCGCACCACACCGCCTCGGCCCCGAGCGCCATCGCGGCGGCGATCTGCCGGCCGGAAGCTATGCCCCCCGCTGCGATCACGGGGGTAGGCGCCACCGCGTCGACGACCTCGGGGACTAGCACCATCGTCGCCACCTCGCCGGTGTGCCCACCCGCCTCGGTGCCCTGGGCCACGATCAGGTCGGCCCCCGCAGCCTGGTGCCGCACCGCGTGCGATGCCCGGCCGGCCAGGGCGGCGACGACCACGTCGTGGGCGTGCGCCCGCTCGATGAGCGCGGGCGGCGGCGGTCCGAGGGCGGACGCGACCAGCCGCACCTCGTGGGCAAAGGTGACATCGAGCAGCGGTTCGTAGCCGCTCGGCGAGATCGTCATGCCCCGACCCCGCCCGGTGACCGTGTCGGCCGGCAGCGGCGGGACGTCGTAGCGGGCGAGGATGTCGTCGACGAACTGCTGCTGCTCGGGCGGCAGCAACCGGCGAACCGCCTCCCGGTCGAGCCCGCCCTCGTCCGAGCCGGCGTATTTCTGTGGCAACAGGAGATCGAGCCCGTACGGCTTGCCCTTCACCTCCGCCTCGATCCAGTTGAGATCGATCTCGAGCTGCTCGGGCGTGTGCGCGACCGCGCCGAGCACACCGAACCCACCGGCGTTGGTGACCGCCGCGACCACGTCGCGGCAGTGGCTGAAGGCCAGGATCGGGAACTCGATCCCGAGCATCTCGCACACACGGTTCTGCATCAGGCCATCCTCCCGCGACTGGGAGCCCCGCGCGCCCGGAAGCCCGTCCGGAGGCGTCTGCCTACCGAGCGCCAGCGGCAGGCGCGCGCTTCCGCCGGATGCGGTAGCGCAGCACGAGGAAGGGCAGGCCGAACACCCAGAAGGCGTGTTCGGCCTGGACCTCGTCGCCGCCGTCGCCGCCGTCCGGGGCCGGGTACACGTCGAGCTCCTCGGCAAACCCCGGGACGGCCAGGGCGGTGAGGTCCCGGGTCTCGGGGTCGATGGCGGCGAGGTAGTGGCCGGGGTGGGCGAGCGGGCTGCGGGTGGTGAGGCGGAGGCCGCCATCGGCCCGGGCCACCGGGGCGAGGGTGGCGGTGAAGTCGGACTGCGGCAGCGGAAACCCGACGCTCACGTAGCCCCGGCCGTCGTGGCGGTACGTCGTGTAGATGCCGACGTAGATGGGGGCGCCGGTGGCGGCATAGCTGCGGATCCAGCCCCGGATGTCGGGCCGGCCGTCGCCGTCGGTGTCGATGGTGTCGATGCGGCTGGCCACGCCCCGCTGGGCCTCCCGCACGTTCATGGGCACGTTGGCCTGGCCCAGGGGCCGGGCCAGCACGGTGCGATAGAGCAGGTAGCCGGGCCGCACCCAGGGCCGCCACACGGGCGTGATGTCGAGCGCGAACCGGGTGGTGTGCTCGTAGAACTCGCGCACCCGGAGGTCCACGGCGGCGGGGTCGAGCTCGGGACCGGCGAGCTCGTCGAGCGAGGCGACGATCCCCGCGTCGGCCGCGTCCCGCACGTACTCGCCCCCGATCGCCTCGGCCAGCGCCCGCACGTAGTCGGTGCCCACGAAGCGGGTGCGGGACTCGAGCGGGACCACGAACGGCAGCTCGGCCGGGGCCGCCCGCTCCGCCAGCAGGCGGACCTGCGGGTCGGGGAACAGGGCGGCCGAGGTGACGCGGTAGGCCGCGACCGTGGTGGCGGCGACCGCGGCCGGCCCGACCCCGGGGCGCACCACGCCGAGCGCGGCGCCGAAGCCGGCGCCGAACAGCGGGCCGAGCGCCACCTTCTGGGGCCGCAGCCCGGCCAGCCCCGCCGCCGCCCCGGCGGCGGCGCCCACCACCACCGGCCGCCGGGCCCAGCGGGGGCGGCCGACGGCCCAGCCCAGGGGGGCGGCCAGCGCGGCGGTGGCCAGGATGCGGTGGCCGAGGCCGGGGATCTCGTTCGGCCGCTGGTTGCGCCGGGCCACGACCTCGGACGTCACCATCACGCCGGCCCCGGCGGCCGCGGCCACCACCCGCCGACCGGTCCGCCGGCCCGCCCCCGCGGTCAGGGCGAGCCCGGCCGCGGCGCCGATCGCCCCGGCCGTGGCCAGGCCGGCGGCGTCGGGCGCTCGGCCACCGCTGTCGGGCGCGGTCTCGGCGTTCACGCCCCGATGTCGACGAGCTGGACGTCGTCGGACAGCACGCGCACGGACCCATCCTTGCAGGCGGGACCGCGTTCCCGACCGCTTACGTGACGACGAGGCTCATGGTCG
>DASRJN010000607.1:0-9020 GCA_035649455.1 Acidimicrobiales bacterium | reverse complement strand
TGCCTCGTCGGTCAGCGTGCCACCGGGCACGCCGATCACCGTGAGCAGGATCATCAGCAGCACGAACGCCTGGATGAAGTGCATGATCGAGCCGGCGGACACCACCAGCAGCCGCTTGGGGAACGACTGCTGCCGGTAGGTCCGGGCCTCGTCGGCGGGGTCGGTCTCGTCCAGGTTGTTCATGCCGATGATGCGGACGAACGCACCCGCGGGGATCGCCTTGAAGCCATATTGCGTCTCGCCCCGCTGGAACGACCAGATGCGGGGACCGAAGCCGATGAAGAAGTCGGTGACCTTCATGCCCGCCCACTTGGCGGTGACGAAGTGACCGAGCTCGTGGAGGAAGATCATGACGACGATGCCGAGGATCACCCACACGGTGGCCCAACTGAAGATGAGCCCGACGGCGACGACGCCCAGGATCAGGGCTGCCAGCCGCAGGCCTCCGGTCTTGTACACGGGCTCGCCGGCCTCGGAGTCCGGGTTCTCGGTGTCCGCCTCGGGCGCCCCTGGCGTGACCTCGGAAGGGGCCTCGTCATCGTGGCGCGTGTCCGTCATCGCGTGATTCTACCGATCTCTGTTTGGGCCGCCTCGCGGCCTCGCCGGTCGGCCTCGATCACGTCCTCGACGGTGTCGGCCTTCCCACCATCATGCCGGGAAAGGACCGCTTTGAGTACGTCGGGTATCTCGCGCCACGCGATCCGTGATGCCAAGAACGCCGCCACCGCCACCTCGTTGGCGGCGTTGAGCACCGCGGGCCCGGTCCCGCCCTGGCGGCCGGCCTCGTACGCGAGGCCCAGGCACGGGAAGGCCTCTAGGTCGGGGGCCTCGAAGGACAGCGGCCCGCAGTCGGCCCAGTTGATCCGCCCGAAGGGCGTGGCGATGCGGTCCGGCCAGGCCAGCGCGTAGCCGATCGGCAACCGCATGTCGGGTTGGCTGAGCTGGGCGATGGTCGAGCCGTCCGTGAGCTCCACCATCGAGTGGACGATCGACTGGGGGTGGACGACCACCTCGATGTGGTCGTAGTCGACCCCGAACAGCTCGTGGGCCTCGATGACCTCGAGGCCCTTGTTCATCAGCGTCGAGGAGTCGACGGTGATCTTCGGGCCCATCGACCACGTCGGGTGGGCCAAGGCGTCGTCGACGGTGACGTGCGCCAGCTCGTCGCGGCTGCGGCCCCGGAACGGTCCGCCGCTGGCCGTGAGCACGATCCGGGCCACCCGATCGGGGTTGCCGCTCACGTTGGCCGCCAGGCACTGGTGGACCGCGCAGTGCTCGGAGTCGACCGGGACGATGTGGCCGGCGCCCGGCTGGTCGAGCACGGTCCGCACGACCGGTCCGCCCGCGATGAGCGACTCCTTGTTGGCCAGGGCCAGCCGCTTGCCGGCCGCCAGGGTCGCGAGCGTTAGCCGCAGGCCGGCGAAGCCCACCACCCCGTTGACGCACACGTCGGCCACCGTGCCCAGCTGGGCCAGAGCCTCGGCGCCCGCATGGACCTCGGTGCCGGCCGGCACGCCGTCGACCACCTCGGGGGCTCGCGCCGGGTCTCCCACTACGACCAGCTTGGGACCGAGGTCGCGGGCCTGGGCGACCAGCGCATCGGTCGACGACCAGGCGCCGATCGCCACGACCTCGAACCGGTCGGGCTCGGCCCGGACCACGTCGATGGTCTGGGTGCCGATGGACCCGGTCGACCCGGCGATGGCGACGGTCGTCACGGCCACGCCCCCACCGTAGTTGGAGGCCGGCCTCCGGCTCAGTTGAGGAAGAAGTCGCTCACCCGAGCCAGGTACCAGACCGCGGGAAGCACGAACAGCAAGGCGTCGAACCGGTCGAGCACGCCGCCGTGCCCGGGCAGGATGCTGCCCATGTCCTTGATGCCGAGGTCCCGCTTGACGAGCGACTCGGCCAGATCACCCAGCGGGGCGATCAGGGCGACGACCAGCCCGAGCTTGAGACCTTCCTGCCAGTCGTTGAACGGCGTCACGCCCCCGGCGATCAGCGAGAACAGCACGGCGGCGACGATGGCGAGGATCATGCCGCCCGCCAGCCCCTCGATCGTCTTCGACGGGCTCGCCGGCGACAGCGGCCGTGAACCGGCGCTGCGTCCCACGAACAAGGCGCCGACGTCGTAGCCGATGGTCGGGATCACGGCCGCGAGCAGCAGCGCCACGCCATGTGGTCCCGCTAGCAGCAGGCCCGCGAAAGCTCCGAACACGCCTACCCAACCGATGCCGAGCATGGTCACGCCGATGTTGGCGACGGGCCGGTCTCCCCCGGCGCCCACCAGGTACCAGAGGAAGCCCACCGCGGTGGCGATGACCAGCACCAGAGGTATGGCTCCTTCGCCGTAGTTGTAGGCGGCGATCACCAACCCGGCGGTGGCCGCCACGCCCACGGGCATAGGGGCCTCGAACCCGGCGGTGTTGACGGCCACGAAGTACTCGTAGGCGGCGTAGACCAGGATGGGGACGGCGACGATCATGCCGCCCAGCGGTCCGAGGGCCTTGAACAGGCCTAGGGCCACTCCCCCGACGACCAGCGCCACCAGGACGGCGGTGCGCAGGTCACGGTCGGGCGCCCGGCGTGGCGCGCGCCCGGGCCGGCCTCGGCCGGGCGCCCCGCCATGACGGGGATCGCCATAGCCGGCGACGGGCTCCTCGTAGAGCTCGTCCTCGTAGACGTCGTCGTACGCCTCCTCGTAGCCGGCTTCGTAATCGTCGCCGTAGCCCTCCTCGGCATACGCGTCCTCGTAGCCGGGCGGGGCGGCGGGACCACCGAACACCGACCGGCCCGCGGGCGGGTCGGCGGCCTCTTCGAAGGTCATGGGCGTGCCCTGCATAGGTCCCGCACCAGGCTGAGCCTGGGTCCGGGGCGGTGGATCGGGCCAGCCGCCGCCGCCACCCCCGGCTCCGGACTGGCCGCGGGGAGCGCCCGGAGGCGGACTGGCCGCGGAACGCGGCGGCATGGCCGGCTGAGCGCGGGTCGGCTCGGGCGTGGGGTCCTGCCAGCGCGGATCGGGGTCGAACCCGCCCCAGCCGTCGTCCTCCGGGCGGGGATCGCGACGGTTCATGTTCGGTACCTCCTCCGCGGCCGACCCTGCCCAGTGCGACAGCTCGGGGGCTTCAGCCCTCCGTTGCACCGGAACGACCGGGGGACGCTCGATCGAGTTGGGGTCATCGTAGGACCCGAGGGGAAAGCGCAGTGCGGGCCGAGGGCCCTCGCGCGGCGGTTGCTCAGGACGGTCGCCGAAGCGGGGTTGGTCGTCGCCGAGCCGATGGCGGATGTCGTCGCGTTCGAGCGCTTCGGCGGCTTCGTCGGCACCAAGCAATCGCACACCCTCGGTCGGATCACGCTGACGCTTCTGGCGGCGGTCTTCCCAATCGCTCACGTCGTCATCCTCTCATCGAGCCCACCGTGGGTCCTGGTTCCGCGCCGTCATTTGTCTCCTCAGCACACTTTCGCACCCCACATCCTGCCCAAGCAGATCGCGCGGGTGGTGGCAATAGCCGGGAGCAGCGTGCCCGCGGCCCGCGGGGCTCAACCCTCGAGCAGCTCCTGCTCTTTGTGCTCGAGGGCCTGGTCCACCGCCGCCTCCTGCTGGTGGGTGAGCTTGTCGAGCTCCTTCTCCGCCCAGTTGAGGTCGTCGGCAGAGATGTCGCCGTCCTTCTCCAGCGCCTCGAGGTCGTGGCGGGCCGACCGCCGCGCGTGGCGGATGGCGATTCGGCCGTCCTCTGCCATGCCCTTCACCACCCGCACCAGGTCCTTGCGGCGCTCCTCGGTGAGCGGCGGGAAGTTGAGCCGGATGACCTGGCCGTCGTTGCTGGGCGACAACCCGAGGTTGGATTGCTGGATCGCCTTCTCGATGGCGCCCATCGCCGCCTTGTCGTAGGGGCTGATCACCAGCAGGCGCGCTTCGGGGACCGTGAACCCGGCGATCTGCTGCAGGGGGACCTCGGTCCCGTAGTAGTCGACCGGGAGCTTCTCGACGAGTGCGGGAGCGGCACGGCCGGTGCGCACGCCCGTGAACTCGGCCCGGGCGTGGGCCACCGCTTTGGCCATCCGGTCACGGGCGTCCTCGAGGACCAACCCGATCATGTCGTCGTCGGACATGGGTGCTCCTAGGTCGAAGGCGACGGACCGGCGGCGAGAGAAACACCTGCCCGCACGCCGTCCGCTAGTGGATCAGCGTACCGATCGCCTGCCCGTCGACGATGGACCTGATGTTGCCCTTCCCCAGCAGGTCGAACACGACGATGGGCAGCTTGTTGTCCATGCAGAGTGTGATGGCCGTCGAATCCATGGCCTTGAGGCCCCGGTTGATGACCTCGAGGTAGCTGACCTCGTCGAGCCGGGTGGCCTCGGGATTGGTGCGGGGGTCGTCGGTGTAGAGCCCGTCGACGCCCGAGTGGGTGCCGCGCAGCATGCCGTCGGCCTCGATCTCCACCGCCCGCAGCGCGGCGGCCGTGTCGGTCGTGAAGAAGGGGTTGCCGGTGCCGCCCGCGAAGATGACGACCCGTCCCTTCTCCAGGTGGCGGATGGCGCGGCGGCGGATGTACGGCTCGGCCACCTGGGCCATGTGGATCGCCGTCTGGACCCGGGTGGGTTGACCCAGCCGCTCCAGCGTGTCCTGCAGGGCCAAGGCGTTGATGACCGTGGCCAGCATGCCCATGTAGTCGGCTTGCGCCCGGTCCATGCCGGCGCCGGCGCCGGTCATGCCCCGCCAGATGTTGCCCCCGCCCACCACGACCGCGACGTCGACGCCCGCTTCGCGGACGTCGACGATCTCGTTGGCCACGTACTCGGCGATGCGCCCGTCGATGCCGTAGCCGATGTCGCCTGTGAAGGCCTCGCCGGACAGCTTGAGCAGGATGCGCCTGAACCCGGCGGGGGTCGGCGCTGTGCTCACCGGGTCTTCCCCTCAGCCGCCGATGAAGAGCTGGGCGAACCGGACGATCTCGGCCCCGTTGCTCTCGGCGAGCTGGGCGACGGTCTGCTTCTCGTCGCGGACGAACGGCTGCTCGAGGAGCACACGCTCCTTGTACCAGGCATTGAGCCGGCCCTCGACGATCTTCGGCCAGGCCGCCTCGGGCTTGCCCTCGGCCTTGGTGATGCCGAGGAGGGTCTGGCGCTCCTCTTCCACCGTCTCGGCCGGAGCCTCGTCGCGGGTGAGGTACTGAGGCTTGGCGAACGCGATGTGGACGGCGATGTCGTGCGCCAGCTCGGTCGAGCCTCCGTCGAGGACGACCACCACGCCGTTCACGCCCCGGCCGTCCTGGCGGTGGAGGTAGGTGTCAACCGTCTGGCCCGGCTCGACCTTGAGCTGGATCGCCCGCCCGACCTCGATGTTCTCCTTGAGGCTGACCTTGAGGTCGTCGATGGCTTCCTTGTGGTCGCCGACCGCGGCCTCGCCCCGGGCCGCCACCGAGTCGGCCAGGTCCTGGGTGAGGTTGATGAAGTTCTCCGACTTGGCCACGAAGTCCGTCTCGCACTTGAGCTCGACGAGGCCGACGGTGCCGGTGTCGGTGGCGAGCGCGATCGCACCCTGGGCGTTCTCGCGACCGGACCGGTCGTCCGCCTTCGAGAGCCCCCATTCGCGCAGCAACTTGCGGGCAGCCTCCTGGTCGCCGTCGGCTTCGGTGAGGGCTCGCTTGGCGTCCATCATGCCTGCGCCCGTGGCCTGGCGCAGGGCTTGTACGTCCTTGGCGGTGAAGTCGGCCATCGGGGCTCAGGACTCCTGGGTCTCGTCGGTGGGGGTGTCGGCCTCGGCTAGGGCCGCGGCGGCCACGGCCTCGGGGGCGGTGCCGGCTTCGTCCTCGGAAACCGGGCTCTCGGCCTCGGCCGGCGCGGTCGCGGTGGCATCGGCGGTGCCGGCGGTGTCGGAATCGGGGGCGGCGGGCGGCGGCGGGACGGGCCGGCGGCCGCCGGAAGCCACGCGGGCTTCGCGCTGCTGCGACTCGATGAGCGCCTGGCGACGGGCCTCGGCCTGCTCGGCGGCGACCCGCTGGTCGTCGTCGACCGACCGCACCGCGGTCGGCGCCTTGAGCGAGGCGATGTGCTTGCCCTCGATGACGGCGTCGGCGATCACGCGGCACAGCAGCGTGCCCGAACGGATGGCGTCGTCGTTGCCGGGGATCACGTAGTCGATCACGTCCGGATCGCAGTTGGTGTCGACGACTGCGACGACGGGGATGCCGAGCTTGTTCGCCTCGGTGACCGCGATGTGCTCTTTCTTGGTGTCGAGCACGAAGACAGCCTGGGGCAGGCGATCCATGCTGCGGATGCCCCCGAGGTAGCGCTCGAGCTTGTCCAGCTCGCGGGTCTTGAGCAGCGCTTCCTTCTTGGGCATGGCCGCGAACTCGCCGCTGTCGCGCTGACGCTCGAGCTCGAGCATCTTGCCGACCCGCTTGCTCATCGTCTGGTAGTTGGTGAGCATGCCGCCGAGCCAGCGCTCGTTGATGAAGGGCATGCCGCACTTGTTGGCGTACTGCTCGATCGGGTCCTGCGCCTGCTTCTTGGTGCCGATGAACAGCACGCTGCCACCCTTGGCGGTGACGTCGCGCACGAAGGTGTAGGCGGTCTCGATGCGAGCCAGAGTCTGCTGCAGGTCGATGATGTAGATGCCGTTGCGCTCGCCGAAGATGAAGCGCTTCATCTTCGGGTTCCAGCGTCGGGTCTGGTGCCCGAAGTGGACGCCGGCTTCGAGGAGCTGCTTCATGGTGACGACAGCCACGTTGTGTTCCTTCCCATCGGTTGGCGTGATCGGCCCGGCGCCCGGAGGCGACCGTGGGTTGGGCCGACTGCGATGTGGTGCATGAATGCGATGTCTTGGCGCGGCCGGGCGTGCCCGACCGGCGGGTCAGCCTACCGGTGTGGCTGGTCGCATTGCATGTCCATAACCCGATGAGAGGGTGCATGTGAACTACCCGGGGGCAGAGACCTCCGTCCCGACGTGGCCCTCCAGTGCGGAGATGGCGTGTCCCGCGAGGACGTCGGCCACGATGTCCGACCACGGCTCACATCCCGGGGGTTGACCGGCCAGCGCCCGTGCCATCTCGGCCGTGGCGTCGTCGGTGCCGACCAGCGAACTGTGCGCCTCCCGGCCGGACACCGGGACGGTGATGTTGGTGGCTCCAGCCACCACCGTGCGCGGCGAGGCAACTACGAGATCGCCCCGGGCCGCGATCGACACGAGGTGAACGCCACGCGGCACCCCCTCCACCCACAGGCGGCGCACGACGGTGGAGCCCACCGCCAGCTGGTGGACGACCACGGCGTCGGGATCGAGGCCGAGGTCGAGCTCGCGGCTCGCCGCGTCCAGGGTGGCATTGGTGAGAGGCCCGATGTCCGCCGCCACCAGGGTGGTCGCCAGGTCGGCGCCGAGATGTGGTGTGCCCAATGTCGTGACCAAGCCAAGGCGCCCGAGGTCGGCGCCCCGGTCCTGCAGTTCGAGCAGGGCCAGCCGGGTCACCAGCCCACCGAGCGAGTGGGCATAGATGTCGACCGTCGCGTCGGGCTCCGCCGCCATCACGTCCTCGACGAGGTCGGCAAGCCGGATGGCCACGTCCTGGACGTCGCCCTGGGTGTCGGCCGACGTGTAGGCGCGGGCCGGGATGCGAGCCAGCGGTTCCCGCGGCTCGCCCACCGGCGTGCGTCCGCCGAGGTAGCTGAAGCGGATGACCTGGTCGGGCTCGTAGCCCAGGTCGGCAGTGCGGAGGCCGTCAACGGCCGCCGTGTCGCTCGTCGAGCCCAGGCCGGCAACGGTGATCGCCACCCGCGGTGCCGCCGCCGCGGGCCGCACCGGCGCCGCTCCGGTCGAGCACGGCGCCTCCGAGCCCAGCCGGGACCGCAACTGGGCGACCAGATCGAGGCGGCGGTCGACGGAGTCGAACCGGCTGGAGGCCATCGTCGCCGCACCCCGCTCCCGCAACCAGCGGAGGACCTCCTGGAGGCGCGACAGTCCGCGCCCCGCCCCGGTTGGTCGTTCCCGCACCACGTTGCGAGGCGGATCGGTGGGCAGCAGCTCGACCACCGTCGGACCGCCCGCGAACAACAGCACCGGGTCGAGGTAGGTGTCACCGGACCGCACACCGAAGTGAAAGCGGGACCCGGTCGTGCCGACGCGAGCGCCTTGGCGCAGGTGCTGGCCGGTGACCACCTCGATGGTGGCGAGGTACGAGTAGCTGGTGCGGAGCCCGTCGGCATGGTCGAGCGTGACGTAGAGGGACCCGGCGATCGTTCCGGCGAAGACCACGGTCCCATCGCCACTGGCCCGGACGGCCGTCCCCGGGACCGTCGCGTACTCGAGGCCCCGATTGCCCGCCCCGTACCGCGTCGATGGCGGCCGGAACGGATCCGAGATCGGCGCATCGACCGGCGGGATGTATGCAGGCGGTGGCCGCTCGGCGGCGGCGGCCGAGCCGGTGACCACGACGACCAGGAGCACGGTGAGCCCGACCTCCCGGCACCACCAGGCGAGGCCCAACGGCGGGGGCCACGAGCGGCGGCGGTTCGGTCGACGCCGTGCTCGAAGCCGGAGCGCCAAGTCCGCCACGCGGCGAGAACGCAGCCGCGCCGGACCAGCACCGGCATCGCCGGGCCGACCGCCGGGCCGACGATGGCGGAGCCAGCCAGGTAGCCGTGAACGGCGGGCCGCTATCGGCAGCGGACCTGGATCCAAGCGGCGTGGCCGACCGAGGTCCCGACGGACCGAAGACCGGTCGCGGGCCCGGGTGGGCAGGCGATCCCGGAACCAGGTCGGCCCGCGATCGCGAAGGCGAGCGGGCACCCGGGGACGCCGGCGGGCCGACAGGCGATCGCGAAGGCGAGCGGCCACGCCGGGACGCAGAGGAGCAGGTAGGTGGGGACGGGGGCGGGCGGGAAGGCGACCCCGGAACCAGGCCGGCCCGCGATCGCGAAGGCGAGCGGGCACGCCAGGAAGCCGGCGGGCCGACAGTCGATCGCGAAGGCGAGTGGGCGCGCCGGGACGTGGAGGAGCAGGTTGGTGGGGACGGGGGCGG
>DASRJN010000606.1:0-3007 GCA_035649455.1 Acidimicrobiales bacterium | reverse complement strand
CCCACGACACCGGCCGAGGCCGTGGACCTGCTGTCCGGCCTCGGCGACGGCGCCAAGGTCCTGGCCGGCGGGCAGAGCCTGGTGCCCATGCTCGCCCTGCGGCTGGCCGTGTTCGAGCACCTGGTCGACGTCCGGCGGGTCGAGGGGATCCGGGGCATCGAGCGGCAGAACGGAACCGTGCGGATCGGCGCCGGGACCACGCAGGCCGCCATCGAGCGCTCGCCGGAGGTGGCGGCGGCGGTGCCGCTGCTGGCCCGGGCCACGCCGCTCATCGGGCACTTCCAGATCCGCAACCGGGGCACACTCGGCGGCTCGCTGGCCCATGCCGATCCCGCCGCCGAGTACCCGGCCGTCGCCCTCGCCCTGGACGCCGAGCTGGAGATCCTGTCGGCCCAGGGCACCCGGCGCGTGCGGGCCGGCGACTTCTTCACCGGGCTGTGGACCACGGCGGTGGCCGACGACGAGCTGCTGACCGCCGTCACCTTCCCGGTGTGGGCGGGCCGCGGCGGTTTCGCGGTCGACGAGGTGGCCCGCCGCCACGGTGACTTCGCCCTGGCCGGCGCCTGCGTCGCAGTCGGGCTGGACGGCGAGGGCCGGGTGGACCGCTGCGGCATCGGGCTGTTCGGCCTGGGCCCGGTCCCGCTCCGCGCTCCTGCCGCCGAGTCGGCCGCCTTGGGACTGGCGGCCGGCGACGTCGACCCGGTCGAGCTGGGCCGGGCCGCCACCGCCGACCTGGCGGAGGTGCCCGACGACCTGCACGCCCCGGCGGACTACCGGCGCCGGGTCGGCGCCGTGACGGTGGCCCGGGCCTGGCGCCGGGCCGTGGAGGAGGCACAGGGTGGCTGAGGTCCCGATCGAGGTGCACGTCAACGGCACCGCCCGCCCGGCGACGGTCGAGCCCCGCCTGACGCTGGCCGACTTCCTGCGGGAGCGCTGCCACCTCACCGGCACGCACCTCGGCTGCGAGCACGGCGTGTGCGGCGCTTGCACCGTGCTGCTCGACGGCGAGGCGGTGCGCTCGTGCCTGGTGTTCGCCGTCCAGGCCGACGGCGCCGAGGTCACGACGATCGAGGGCATCGCCCCCGACGGCGAGCTGTCGCCGGTGCAGGCCGCGTTCCGGGACCACCATGGTCTGCAGTGCGGCTTCTGCACTCCCGGCTTCGTGCTGTCGGCCACGGCCTTCCTGCGCGACCACCATCAGCCCAGCGACGACGAGATCCGGACCGGCCTGTCCGGGAACCTCTGCCGTTGCACCGGCTACCAGGGCATCCTGGTCGCCGTCCGGGCCGCCGCCGGCACCGCGGCGGGCTGACCGCGGCCGGGCTCAGCCGGCCTCGGGCGGGGCGACGAAGACCGCGGCCGGCAGGCCCAGGTCGAACATCGCCCGGGCCGGCTCGGCGATCTCGGGGGGCAGTTCCGGGTCGTACGCCGCGACGTAGAGGTTCCAGTCGAGGATCGCCACCTTGTCGTCGAGGCCGGCGCGGATCATCGCCGCGGTCACCTGGTCGTGCAGCCGGTCGAAGCGGGCCTGTTCCTCCGGGCTGCGAAGGTCCACGTACGCGACCTCGACGGCGCCGGGGACGGACCGCCACTTCTCGATCAGGGCGGGCCCCACCACGCAGTTGACCGTGGCGGTCGCATCGCCGAGCTCCAGCAGGCGGTGGGGAGCCACTGACGCCGCGAACATGTCGGTCGCGCCGGCATCGAACCCGTGCCGGTCGAGCTCGTCGAGCATGCCGATGCCGGTCACCCCGAAGCTCTCCTGGTCGTCCATCCAGCGGACGAGGTACCGGCCGTCCTCGCCTCCGCCCGGCACGTCCCCGGAGCGCAGCGCAGCCAGCGTCGGTGGCGCCAGGCGCGCCAGCACCGCCGTCTCCCGGGCGGCCTGGACCTCCACGTGGGCGCCCTGCCAGGTGAACTGGGCCGCGGCCACCAGGGTCACGACGGCCAGCGCCGCGACCGCTACCCGAGGCAGCCCGGATGTGCCCCGCGGCGCCGGTGCCGGCCGGTGTTCGCGCCACAGCCCGGCCAGGGTCCATCCGGTGGCCAGCGCCAGCGGCACCGCCGTGGCCCACTCCCACAGGAGCAGGTAGTGGCGTACCTGACCCTGGATGCGGCTGATCGAGACCAAGCCGAGCCCGAGGGTCACCGCCACGACCAGGTGCAGGCGTGCCTGCTCGGGATGGGCCGCCCGCCGGCGCCAGGCGATCACCGCGGTCACGGCCCACAGCACCAGCACCGCCAGGCCTGCGGCCCGGACGCCGTCGTAGGCCCCCAGGTCGGTGGCCCGGAAGTCGGACAGCAGTCCCCACGGGTCCAGGTAGGAGACCAGCAAGCGGACGGCCTCCCCGCCGAGGCCGACCGACGGCTCGCTCGGGTGGGCGAAGCTGTCGCGGATCACCGAGAGGTTGCCGGGGTGGTGCCGCAGCTGCTCGATGATCGGCGGGGCCCACAGCAGCAGCCCCAGAGCGAAGGATCCGAACGCCCAGGCCCCGAGCCGGACCAGGGCCGCCCGGTCCCGCCGCCGCTTGACGGCCAGGACCACCAGAGCGCCCACGGCCAGGAGCGCCACCCCTGGCACCAGGCCCACGTAGGAGATGTGGGTCTGCATGCAGTACGAGCCGGCGAAGACCGCGACGGGGAGGAGCGCGAGGTCCGCGCCCAGCACGGACCACACCGCCAGCGTGAACACGACCCACCAGAGCATCGGGAGGTACGGGTTCCACGCCTCGATGAACAGGGTGACGCCTGCGCCCCGCAGGAGCACCGCCAGCGCCGCCGCCACCCCCAGCGCCAGCATCGGGCCCCGCCGCCGGTAGGCGATCCCCACGGCCAGGGCCACGGCCGCCACGTTGGACACGACGGTGGCGAGATGCAGCCCGAAGGCCGCGCCGCCGGTCAGCCGGTACACCGGCCACAGCGCGTAGAAGCTGAGGGGGCCCGGGTGGCTGCCGCGGACGCCGAAGCCGTACAACCGCCCGCCCAGGCCGATGAGTGGAGGGTGGCC
>DASRJN010000605.1:0-20929 GCA_035649455.1 Acidimicrobiales bacterium | reverse complement strand
GTCGCCTTGCGGGCCATCCGGAGCGCACCCGAGGGGAACGAGGCGGTCGCTCACCAGTGCGGTGTCGGCGTTGGCCCGATCGCGCCCCACACCGGCCGCCCGCTGGTAGAGCCGGCGCGTCTCGTTGGGGTCGGGCAGCCGCCAGGTCCGACGGAACAACGAGGCCAACCCGGCCGCAGTCCCGACGACGCTCAGCACGTCGCCCAGAAGGTCGTCCCGTCGCTCGGACGCCTCGATCAGCCGGTTCGGGAAGCTCGATCTGAGGTCGAGGATCGACTGAGCGAGCCGCGCGGCCACCTCGTCCAGGTCGTCCGACACGAACGGATTGTGCGCGCCGCTGGCTCTGGATGCATACCGGGCTCGCCGGCATCGTCTCGGGACTAGCCGCCACCGGCATCATGGAGGGATGGCAGACGACGGTCGCAACGGGGACATCGGGGCCCGGATGGCCGAGAGCTGGCTCGACACCCTCGACGTCAACGCCGAGTTCGACCGGGGGTGGGTCGAGGCGGCGGTCGACTGGCTGGTGGGGTCGGGGACACCCGGCCGGGTGCTCGACGTCGGGTGCGGGGCCGGTGGCGCGGCTTGCGCCTTCGCGGCCCGGCTGGTGCCGGGGGCGAAGGTGGTCGGCTTCGATCGCGATCCCCGGCTGCTCGCCATCGCCGGCAGGAGGGCGGCGGCGCAGGGCGTCGAGGACCGTGTCGAGTGGTCGCTGGGCCAGGTCGGGGCGCTGCCGGTGCGGGACGGGTCCGTCGACCTCGTGTGGGCGTCGGGCGTGGTGCACCACGTGGCCGACCAGCAGGCCGCCGTGGGCGAGCTGGCCGGGCTGTGCCGGCCCGGCGGGCGGGTGGCGCTGGTGGAGGGCGGGCTCCCGCTGCGTTGCCTCCCGCACGAGATCGGCCTCGGCCGGCCCGGGATGGAGGCTCGGCTGGACGAAGCCCGGGCCCGCTGGTTCGTCGACATGCGGGCGGAGCTCCCGGGACAGCCGATGCCCTACGGCTGGCCCGAGGCGCTCAGGCGGGCCGGTCTGGGCGAGGTGCAGACCCGTTCCTTCCTGGCCGAGCTGACCCCGCCGCTCGACGCGGTCGGGCAGGCGATCGTCGAGCAGCACCTGACCTCGGCGGTGAAGGAGCTGGGGATCCGCCTGGAGGCGGAGGATCGGGACACGCTCGCCCGCCTCCTCGACCCCGGGGATCCGATGTACGTGGGCCGGCGAGACGACCTCACCGTCACGGCGGTGCGGACGGTGCATGTCGGCACGCGGCCGGTCTGACTGACGCCCGCCTCCTGCGTCCGTGGTGCCCTTGGGCACGCACGAACGCAGGAGCCGACACTCTCTCGGGCTAGGCCCCGGTCTTCGGGGCGACCGGATCAGTCGTCGTGGCGGTTGTTGTCGTCGAGCTGGGCCCGGATCTCGCCGCCCGGGCGGTTGACGGAGTGGACGTTCACGTACGTCGCCCCCGAGCGCAGGGCCTGCACGAACTCGTCGAACTCGCCGGCCGCGATGCCCTGGGCAGCGGCACCGGCGCCGACGTTGGCGGCCGTGATGGTGCCGGTGATCGTGCCGCCGGCCGCCGGGCACGCCTGCGTTCCGGCCGGGCCGTTGCCGAGGTTGCTGCACAGGAACACGACGATGTTGCCGTTGTTGGTCCGGTTCTCGAAGTGGATGTGCGCCTGCGTGGCGTCCGATTCGAGGCCGCTGAAGGTCAGCGTGTAGTCGAGCGCATCGCCGGCCCGGTTCAGGTCGATCTTGAACTCGCCCACGCCGGGCGTGGACAGCGCCGGTACCTCCTCGTATCCCGTGAGGGTCTCGCGCGCCCTCACGTTGTTGGCCACCGCCGCGGTGCCCATGCCGATCACTGCCACGATCGCGACGGCAATAGCGAACTTGACGCGTGCATTCACGGTCTTCCCCCTTGGGTCGGAGAAGGCCGGACGGCCGCTATCCCCCATCGGTCGGCCAGCCACAATGTCGGACTCAACCTAACGCGCGCCCGCAGGCGGGTGCTGGAAGCCAGCAGAATTGCCGGCATGACCTTCTCCATCGTGGGGCGCAGCGCCGACGGGGCCGAGATGGGCGTGGCGGTGGCGAGCAAGTTCCTGGCCGCCGGGGCCTACGTCCCCGCCGCAGCGGTGGGAGCCGGCGCCCTGGCGACCCAGGCCCACTGCAACCTCGAGCTGCGAACGCGCGGCCTGGAGATGCTCGCCGGCGGAACGACCGCGGCCGATGTGCTCACCGGGTTCTTCGCGGCCGACGCCCAGCGGGCCGAGCGCCAGGCCGGGATCGTCGACGCGCACGGCCGCACGGCGACCTTCACCGGCGAGCGGTGCCAGCCGTGGGCCGGCGGCATCGCCCGCCCGGATCCGGCCGGGGCGTTCGCCGCCCAGGGCAACATGCTCGCCGGGCCCCGGGTGGTCGACGCCATGGTCGAGGCGTGGCTGGCCGGGCCCGAGCAGCCCGTGGCGCGCCGGCTGGTGGCGGCGCTGCAGGCCGGCCAGGCCGAGGGCGGCGACCCCCGCGGCAAGCAGGCCGCCGCGGTGCTGGTCGTGTCACCGGGAGCAGGCTACGGCGGCCTGTCCGACGTGCTCGTCGACCTGCGCAGCGACGACTCGCCCGAGCCGATCAGCGATCTCGAGCGCATGCTCGACCTCCACGACCTCTACTTCGGCAGCACCGCCGACGAGGACCTGCTCCCGCTGGAGGGTTCGCTCGTCGGCGAGGTCGAGGCGCGGCTGGCAGCTACCGGCTACCGCAGCGGCGACGTCGCCCGCGATCTCTACGGCTGGATGGGTCGCGAGAACTTCGAGGAGCGCTGGCGCGAGGGCAGGATCGATCCCGTCGTCCTCGACCAGCTCCGCCGGGCCACGACCAGCTAGTCCTCCCCGGCGCGGGACTCCAAAGCGTCCAGGTCCCGCTCGGCGTAGAGCCGGTGCTCCCACTCCTCGTTGAGGATGCACAGCAGGCACTCCGTCATCGGGTAGGCCCGGGGCTCGGGCCATCCCGGGGCCTCCACCGGCTCGGTGGTCCCGGCCAGCGTCTCGTCGGTCAGCCCGTCGATGACCTCCCGCACCGTCGCCATCCGGTCCCGGCGCAGCTCGAGCACCGTGTCCAGCGACGGGCGGACCTCCCGGTCGCGAGGGACTTCCGGCATGTCGGGCATCGTGTCCCACGGGAGGTCCAGCGGATCCCACGGCGCGGGGTCGCCGAGGATGGCCCGCCTGATCCACGAATCGGTGGCGAACACCAGGTGGCGCAGCGTCTCGATGAAGGACCACTCGCCGTCCACCGACTCGTGGAGCAGCTCGGGGTCGAGGCGGCGAGCGCGCGCCACCGTGCCCTCCCACAGCCGCTCGAGCACGTCCCACGCCTCGCGGTAGCCGGCGGGATCGGTCGCGCGCATCTTGGCCCGGTCGGGGTACCGCCGGTCGAGCTCGGCCTCCACCAGCGGGCCGACGTCGACGCCGTTGACCGTCAGCTTCTCGATCCAGCCGCGGAGCTCGAGGTCGCGCATCTCGAGCCCGCGCATCACTACGCCGTTCATGGCGACCCCCCGGAACCAGGTTTTCGCCATGTACACGCCGCGGAACTCGGCGCCGGTCAGGTCGACGAGCTTGAACCGCGCATCGGCCAGCCGGACGAGCTCGAAGCGAGCACCCGACAGGTCCTCACCGATGAAGTCCCCCATAGCTGCGCCACGGTATCGGACCTGGGCTCGGGCACGACCGCGGGCGGGCTGGCCGGGGAGCCGCCAGGCGCTCCATACACTGGCCCGCATGACCTGCCCAGGGTGCGGCGCGGAGCTGCCCGAAGGTGCTCGGTTCTGCCCGAGCTGTGGCGCCGACCTCGGGCTGCGCGGCGACGAGCGCCGGGTGGTGACGGTCCTGTTCGCCGACATCGTCGGCTTCACCAGCCTGTCGGAGCACCGCGACCCCGAGCAGGTGAAGGCCATCGTGGACCGGTGCTTCCAGCGGTTGGTGGCCGACATCGAGGAGTTCGGGGGCCGGGTCGACAAGATCGTGGGAGACGCCGTCCTGGCGCTGTTCGGAGCCCCGATCGCCCACGAGGACGATGCCGAGCGGGCGGTGCGAACCGCGCTGCGGCTTCCTGTCACGCTCTGCGAGGCCGCCGCCGACCTGGGCCTCGACGTGCGCTTGCGGGTGGGCGTGAACACCGGGGAAGTCCTGGTGGGCGCCCTGCGGGCCGGAGGCGACTACACCGCCATGGGCGACGTGGTGAACACCGCGCAGCGGCTCCAGGCCGCGGCCGAGCCGGGACAGGTGCTGGTCGGGCAGGCCACCTACCTGGCCACCCGCCGGGCCGTCACCTACCGGTCGCTGGGCACGGTCGCGGCCAAGGGCCGGGAGGCGCCGGTGGCGGCCTGGGTGGCCGACGGTGCCCGCCTGCCGCCCGGCTACCGGGCGGACCGTCGCCGGGCCCCGCTGGTCGGGCGCGACGACGAGGTGGCGCTGCTGTCCCACACGCTGAACATGGCGGTCGACCGGGGCCGGCCCGGCCTGCTGCTGGTGCTCGGCGACGCCGGGTTGGGCAAGTCGCGCCTGGTCGAGGAGGTCGCCGAGAGCGCCCGGCAGTGCCACGACGCCGCCGTCCTGCCCGGGCGCTGCGTCCCCTACGGCGAGGCGAACGTCTGGTGGCCGGTGGCCAGTGCGGTCCAGGCTGCGTGCGGGGTGGTGAGCGGCGACGACCAGGAGGTCGTGACCGGCAAGGTCCGCGCCGCGGTGGCCGAGGCGTTGGACGGGGCCGACGGCGGCGCCGGCGCGGTCGACCGGGTGGTCGAGGGCCTGCTCCAGCTGCTCGGCTTCGACATCCTCCAGGGGCTCGACGCCACCCGCGCCCGCGACGAGGTCACCGGCTCACTCCTGGCGTTCATGTCCGCGCTGGCCCGGCGGCGTCCGGTCGTCATGGTGCTGTCCGACCTGCACTGGGCCGACGAGGCGGTCCTCGACGTCGTGGGCGGGCTGCTCCAGAGCACGACCCGGCTGCCCTTCGTCGTGCTCGCCACCGCCCGCCCGGGGCTCACCGCCCGCTGGTCCCCGCCCGAGGGAGGGCACCACTCGGTGGTGGTGCACCTCGATCCCCTCGGGCGGGACGCGGCGGCGCAGCTGCTCCGCTCCCTGGCCGGCGACCGCCTGGCCGCCCTGGACGACGGGGTGGCCGACGAGCTGCTCGACCGGGCGAGCGGCAACCCGTTCTTCCTGGAAGAGCTGGTCTCGTGGCTGGACGGATCGGGGGCGACCCAGCTGCCCGACTCGTTGCGCGCCCTGGTGGCGGCCCGGCTCGACGCATTGACCCGGACCGAGCGCGACGTCCTCGAGGATGCCGCCGTGCTGGGCTCGCGCGGCCGGGTCGAGTGGCTGGCGACCATGCAGCGCGAAGCCCACGGCCGCGACGCGGCCGTGGATGCGTGCCTGCGCACGCTGCAGGCCAAGGAGCTCCTGGCCGTCGCGGGTGACTCGTGGGAGTTCCACTCCGAGCTCGTGCGCGAGGTCGCCTACGGCATGATGACCAAGCAACGGCGGGCCAAGGTCCACACCGGTATCGCGTCGTGGCTCGAGAGCGAGGAGTACGAGCACCACGAGGCGGTCATGGACACCATCGCCCACCACTACGGGCGAGCCGCGGCGCTGTCGATCGAGGTCGGCGACGCACCGGCCACGATCGGCGAGCGCGTCACCCGCGCGGTCGACTGGCTGCGGCGGGCCGGGAAGCGGGCGGCGCGGGCCGACACCCCTCGCCGGGCGGCGCTGCTGTTCACCGAGGCGTTGATGCTCCTCGACACCCCGGGCGTCGCCGCGCCGACCGCGGCCGACGCGCCCGCCTGCGACCGGGGGGAGCTGCTCCTCGCCCGGGCGGCCGCTCACCTGGAGCTGCGCGAGTTCGGGCCGGCGCGTGCCGACGCCGAGGCGGCGCTGGCTCTCGCCGATGCGGCCGCCGACGAGGCCGCGGCCGTGGCGGCCACCACCCAGCTCGCCGAGGTCGCCCTGTGGAGCGGCACCCCGGACGAGGCCGATGCCCTGCTCAAGGCGGCTCTCGCCCGGGCCGGCGCCGCGGGTGACGACCGGGGCCGAGCGGCCGCGCTGAGGGTGCAGGGGTTCGCCGCCCTGCTGCGCAACGACCCCGACGCGGCGGTGGCCTCGCTCGAGCCCGCCCTGGAGATCTACACGGCGCAGCGCGACCGCCTCGGGAAGGCCTGGGCGCTCCAGAACCTGTCGTGGGCGCACTTCATCGCCGGCCGCATCCACGACGCCGAGGCGCTCCTCCACGCGTCGGCGGCCCTCTTCGCCGAGCTCGGTGACCGGGGCGGCCTGGGCTGGGCCATGGGCCTGCTGGCCTTCACCCGCTTCCACCTGGGCTACCCGGAGGAGGCCGAGAGCATGGCGGAGGAGGTCTTCGGCGCGGCGGGCGAGGTCGGAGACCGCTGGGCGGCGGGCATGGGCCAGGTGCTGACGGCCACCATCCGGCTCTGGACGGGCCGGGCCGAGTCGGCCGCCGAGCGGGCCCGGCAGGCGCTGGCGACGTTCGACGCCATCGACGACGACTACGGCCGCATGCAGGCCCGCCTCCCGCTCGGTCGCGCGCTGGTGACCGCGGGCCACGTCGACGAGGGCTTCGCGGTGCTGGAGCAGGCCCGCGCCACGCTGCTCCCCAGCCACTCGCCGCGCTTCACCGCCTTCTCGGCCACCGGGCTGCTGAGCGCCGCGGTCCAGGTGGGCGACCGGCGCCGAGCGGCCGCCGCGCTCGACGTGCTCCCGTCCGACGACCTGTCGTCGGACGACCTCGCGACCGCGGGCGCCGGCGAGTACCTGGTGTCCCGGGCGCTGCTGGAGCTCCAGCACGCGTGCCCGGAGGAGGCCCTGGAGCTGCTGCGCGAGGTGAGCCGGGCCTCCGGCGAGCGCAGCTCGGCCGGCTACTGCGGGGCCGTGACCGCCCTGGCCCTGGCCGCCGCCGGCCGGGGGGACGAGGCCCAGGCCGCCGCCCAGGTGGTCGAGGACGACGAGCGTTCGACCTATCTCGACCGGCTGTGGTCGGGGCTGGCCGCCGGCGCCGTCGAGGCCCGTCGGGGGGATCGGTCGGCGGTCGAGCGGCGCTTCGCCGAGCTGTGCGGCCGGGTGGACCACACCGACGACCAGGTGGCCCAGGCCCTCGCCCGGCTCGGCTGGGCCCTGGCCCGCCAGGCCTCGGGCCACGCCGGCGCCGACGAGACGGCCGACGCGGCCGCCGACCGGTTCGCCGCCCTGGGCATCGACCCTGACGGATGGGCTGTGGTGCTCCGCCAGGCCGTGGGGCTCGAGCCCGCCGCGGTCCCCGCCCAGGCGTAGCTCAGCCGGGGGGACGGCGGCCTTCGAGCTCGGCCAGGCGGCGGTTGGTCGCTTCGAGCCGCATGACCACCACGTTGAGCACCCGCCGCGCCACCAGGGGGTCCGAGGCCAGCACCTCGTCGAGATGCTCGGCCCGCAGGGCCAGCAGGGTCATGGCCACGATCGACCGGACGGTGGAGGTCCGCACGCCGGTGCCGAGCAACGCCATCTCACCGAAGAAGTCGCCCGCGTTCACGACACCGAGGTCGACCCCGTCCCGGCTGACCGCCGCATGGCCGTCGACGACCAGGAAGAGCTCGTCGCCGAACTCGTGCTGGGTCACGACATCGACCTGGGCTCCGATCGAGACCTCGTAGGCCCGTTCGGCGAGCATCGTGAGCTCCTCGTCGGTGGCTCCGTGGAACAGCCACACGTCGGCGAGAAGCTTCTTGCGGTCCTCCATCGACACCAGCGCACTCATCGACGCCCAACGTACAAGGACGAGGACGCTCCCAGATGGACTAGCGGCGGCGAGTTTCGGGCCGGCCCGGAGTCAAAACGAGCAGCAACCGAGCGAGCCCGATGGAGCCCAGCATGAAGACACCCCCGATCGTGACGCCCCCGGAGTGGCAGGCCGCACGCCAGCAGCTGCTCGTGAAGGAGAAGGAGCTGACCCGCGCCCGCGACGCGCTGGCTGCCGAGCGCCGGCGGATGCCCTGGCTGGCCGTCGAGAAGGACTACGAGTTCGAGGGCCCCGACGGCAAGCTCGGCCTGACGGATCTGTTCGACCGGCGCCGCCAGTTGGTGGTGTACCGCGCCTTCTTCGAGCCCGGCGTGTACGGCTGGCCCGAGCACGCCTGCCGGGGCTGCTCGATGGTGGCCGACCATGTCGGCAACCTCGCCCACCTGAACGCCCGCGACACCACGCTCGCCTTCATCTCCCGGGCTCCCCAGCCTGACATCCAGGGCCTCAAGGCGAGGATGGGCTGGGAGATGCCGTGGTACACCGTCACCAGCGACTTCGACGCCGACTTCGGCGTCGACGAATGGCATGGCACCAACGCCTTCATCCGTGAGGGCGACGGCGTGTTCCGCACCTACTTCATCGACGCCCGGGGCGACGAGGCCATGGGCAGTACCTGGAGCTACCTCGACATGACGGCGCTCGGCCGCCAGGAGGAGTGGGAGGACTCGCCGGAGGGCTACCCCCAGACGAAGCCCTACGAATGGTGGAACTGGCACGACAGCTACCGCGACGATCGCCCGACCGACGAGGAGTGGCTCGAGAAGGTGGCGGGCTCGAGCCAGGCCCCCCGCTACGTTGCCGCTCGCCGCGGCGACGCCAGCTGACGACCGATCGTTGATGCCCTGCTCGCGACCGGGCTCAGCGCTCGGTCGTGACCAGGTTGCCGTCGGCGTCGTAGGCGATGGTGCAGGCCTGGTCGAGGTCGAGCACCTGCATGAACCGGCCCATGGCGAGGTACTTGCCGAGCACCAGCGTCAGGTCGGCGACCTCGGCGGGTGAGAAGTGGGCGCCGAGCCGGGTGAGCAGGTCGTCGTCGATGCCCTTCGAGTCGGTCGCGAAGCGCTCGGCGTACTCCAGCGCCACCCGCTCGGCGTCCGAGAACCGCTCGCTCGTGGCGTAGCGCGACACCGCGGAAAGCGACTCCTCGTCCGCCCAGTCGTTGCGCCACGTCATGCAGAGCACGCACCCGTTGATCTCGGCGATCCGCATGCGCACCAGCTCGTGGACGCGGCGCGGCAGCGGGCTCGCCCACACCGCCTTCTCGAGCGCCTGCACGGCGGCGACGAAGTGGGGGACGAGGCTCAGCGCTCGCGTCACCTCGGGCCCTTCACCGGCGGGGATGTCGATCCGGGGCACGCCGGGATCCTGACACACCGTCAGCCCGGTTGCCCCGGCTCGGGAACTTTTCCCGTGTGGCGAGCGACTGGTTCCGAGTGCGCCGGGAGGTCCCCCGAGCGCCGACACTGATCGGAGCACATGCATGCGAGGAGCCATCGCGGCGGTCGTCGTGGCCGCCGGGGCCATTGTCCTTTCGGCGGCGGCGGCGGCCGCTCACACCGAGTGGGAGCCGGCGGACGCCGCGCCGGGCAGCGTGGTCGACCTGACACTGTTCGTCGAGGACGAGCAGCCCGACGCGGGCACGATCAAGGTCGAGCTGTTCTTCCCCGAGCCCCTCACGGTGGCCGGGCTCCCCGAGGTCCCGGGCTGGACCGCCACGGCCGTCACTGCCCAGGGGGGCGGCCCCGCCACCGGCGTGGTCTGGGACGGCGGTCCCGCCCCCGACGACGTCATGCTGCCGATCACGCTCGGCCCCCTGCCGGCCGAACCGGGCCGGCTGCAGTTCAAGGTGATCCAGACCTACGACAACGGCACCGTCGAGCGTTGGATCGACGAGTGGCCCGAAGGCGCTCCCGAGCCCCCGAACCCCGGCCCCGTGCTCGGGCTGGTGCCCGGCGCCGCGGGCAGCATCCCGGCGACGACCGCCCCGGCCACGACCGCCGCGTCCACCACCACGACCACCGCGGCCACCGCTGCGCCCGAGGACGAGACGGCGGCCGAGGACACCGACGACGACTCGGGGACCAGCCCGCTCGTCTGGCTGATCCCCGCCGCCATCGTCGTGGCCGTGGCGGGCGCCTACGTCTACCTGCGCCGGCGCCGGGCAGCGGAGGCCGACGCCGGCGGCGGAGATACGGAGGGCTAGCGCGGCACGGCTCGTTCCGCCTCGGCGGGGGCCGGCGCCTCGGGGGCTCGTAGCTCTGGCTGCTCCGGCCAGAGCCGCCTGACCGTGGCCGCCGGCACCCGGCCGCCGAGGTGCATGGCCCGCCACACGCCCCGGTAGCCGGGGAGGATGCCGAGGGCGACCAGCACGTGGCCCGCGACCAGCACCGCCAGGACGTAGGTGGCGACGCGGTGGGCGTGGTCCAGCCACACGAAGGTCGGGCCCCCGTGCACGGTCGTCAGCCCGATGCCGGTCCCGATGAGCGTGCCGAGCGTGGCCACGAAGGCGAGGTTCGCGACGCGTTGGCCCGGATCGAAGTGGCCGCCGTGGTGCCCGAAGCGCCCGGTGACGGCCCCGAGCGGGAACCGGGCGAGCCAGCGGCCGTCGCCGCGGTTGACCCGCAGCGTCTCCCGGACGAACGTGAGCGCGCCCCGCGCCCCTAGCGTCACCGCGACGGCGGCGAGGGCCGCGAGGGCCCAGCCCGCCTGGCGGTGTAGCTCGACGTCGGGCTCGTCGACCAGGCGAGCGAGGACGCTGGGCCGGCCTTCGTGCCCGCTCAGCAACCACCAGCCGGTGAACAGCAGGACGAGCGTGACCAGGTAGAAGCCGGTGTGGAGGAGGCGGGCCCGCCGGTTGTTGCGGACGACGGGCCCGGCGACCTCAGTAGGCACCATTGCTGGTCGTGCCCGTCGTCCCGCTGGAGCCCGAACCCGTGGAGCCCGAACCCGTGGCGCTGTCCGAGACCATGACCGTGATCGGCTGGCTGTGGGCGTCGGTGGTGCTGTGATCGGCGTGAGCCACCACGGCTTCGATCTCGTGCTCGCCGGGCGAGAGGCCGGTCACGGTGAACGTCTTGGCGTAGGCGATGCCGTACTGGCCCTCGGCGCGGTTGCCGTCGTAGTACAGGTGGACGTGGTCGCGACCGGTGTCCGGGGCACCGATCGGGAAGTTGACGTCGAGCTTGACGTCGAACGAGCGGCCGACCGTGGCGCCGTCGGCGGGGGAGCTGATGGCCACCGTCGGGTTGGAGCCGCCGCCCGCGCTGGCGGTGTCGTCACCGCCGCCGCACGCCGCCGCGAGCAGGGCGATGGACAGCACGGCGCCGAGCACGAGGGCGAGGCGCCGCCGGCGGGACCGGGGGGAGGGGAGGGGGGTGGTGGGGGTTTGCATGCCCTGTCTACCCCCGCGGACCGGTGAGCGGGTTTTCGTCGGCCGGAGATCCGATCGCGACCGGCGACCGGTATAGGGGATGTGTGGGACGCGTCTGACGAGGCACTTCTCGCCGGCTTTGCGACCGGGGACCCGGACGCGGCCGGTGCCTTCGTGCGCCGCTTCCAGCGCCGGGTCATCGGGCTGGCCTCGCTGATCACGCACGATGCCGCGGACGCGGAGGAGGTGGCCCAGGACGCCTTTGTGCGCGCCTGGCGCTACGCCGCGAGCTACGACCCGCGCCGTGGTTCGGTGCCGAGCTGGCTGCTCGGCATCGTCCGGAACGTGGCGATCGACCGGGTGCGGGTGTCGGGCCGGCGGAAGGAGACCGCGTTCGACGACGTCACCACCGACCGGTGGCTGGAGCACCTGCCCGACACCGCCGAGACGATCGCGGATCGGGACGCGGCGGCGCCGGTCCTCACCGCCCTGCGGGCCCTGCCGGCCGAGCAGCGGGAAGCGCTCGTCGCCGTGACGCTCTACGGGCTGACCGCGCGCGAGCTCAGCGAGGCGACGCACGTCCCGCTGGGCACGGCCAAGACCCGCATCCGGCTGGGCCTGCGCCGGCTGCGAGACCACCTGGGGGTGCGGACCGCATGAGCACCATGTCCTGTGCCGAGTTCGGGAACGTGGCGAGCGAGCTGGCGCTCGACGTCCTCTACGGCGAGGAGCGGGCCGCCGCGCTCACGCATGTCGAGACCTGCCGGGCGTGCCGGCAGGAGCTCACGCTGCTGACCGACGCCGCCGACGAGGTCCGTCTCATCGTGCCCGGGGTCGAGCCGCCCGCCGGGTTCGAGCAGCGGGTCGTCGCCCGCATCGCCGCGGCCGCCACCGAGCGAGACGTGACTCCGCCGACACCGCTGGCGTCCCGGCGGCCCCGCCGGCTCGTCCGTCCCCTGATCGCCGCCGCCGCGGCGCTTCTCGCCTTCGTGGCGGCGTCGGCGTTCGTGCTGGGCGGCGGCTCGGGCGAGGAGACCGCGAGCATCACCGCGCCGATGCGCACCAACGCCGGCGAGGTCGTCGGGGACGCCACCCTCTCGGCCGACCCGACGGCGATCCGGGTCGAGGTGCCGGACTGGGCCGGGCTCGTCAATACCTACGGGGCGACGGTCGACGCCACCTACTGGCTGGCGGTCGAGGACGGCGAGGGCCAGCGGAACCTCCGACGCCTCCCACCCGCCGACGAGCACCCGTGGACCGTCGAGCTCGACGCCGCCCCGAGCTCGGTCGCGGCCGTGTCCATCGTGGACAACGGCGGCACGGTCTGGTGCACCGCCCGCTTCACCTAGGGAACCTCGGGAGGTGACGGTGACGTCACAACCGCATGCACCGCCGCCTGCTCGTCCTCGTCCCGCTGCTCGCCCTCGCTGCCTGTCGTGACACGCCGCGGGATCACGCCGCGGCCGACCCCGACGAAGGCGATTGCGGTGCCTACGTGGTCACCAACGCCGACGAGGACGGCCCACCCGACCGGAGCGAGAAGCAGCAGTGCCTGCTGGACGCGTTCGCCCGCGGCGACCGCGTCCGCATGGACGTGGAGCTGCCCACGGTGGAGGGCGATCCCATCTACTACCGCTACACGGTCGTGGGCCCCGGGCTGGTCGAGGTCCGTACCGACACCACCCACGACGCCTTCGGGCCGCAGGCCGTCGTCACCGAGCGCTGCACGAGCCTGGCGGTCAGCAACGGCTACCTGACCACCGAAGGATGCACCTCGCGGTAGCTCCCTACGGGCAGGTGACCGCCGCGAGCTGCACGTCTCGGCAGACGTCGGCCCGGCTGAGCTTCCAGCGCCCGTCGACGAAGTTCACCTCCCCGAGCTTCGGGCCGGTGCCTCCGTTGGCAAAGTTGGGGATCTCGGTGTGGTACCGGACGGCGGCCTTGGTCGCGGACAGGAACACCAGGTCCTCGAACACCGTCCGGGAGCCGAGGACCTGCGTGCGGAAGCTCCCGTTCTCCAGGTCGTCGAACACCTGGTCCATGCCGGTCGGATCGTCGATGTTGGCCAGGTGCTCTTCCCTGGTCCGGTCTTCGTACTTGACGCCGAAGAGCTGCTCGATCTCGGCGCGGGCCGCGTCCGGGTCGGCCGGTTGCTCCTCACCCGGCGGTGGCAGGTCGGGCGATGGGTAGCACTCGGGCCCCGTCTCGACGTAGCCGCCGACGGTCGCCGTGCCGGTGCCGAGTGATCCGCCGTTCTCGTCGAGAGCTACCAGGGGCACGGTCATGTCGTACTGGGACATGTCGCCCGGCTCGAGCGAGGCCCGGGCCACCAGGACCGCGAGGCCGTCGATGGGCTCCATCTCGTCGGACTGGCCGTCCGGGAACGTCGCCCGCACGCGGGCCGCTCCTGCCGGGGCCTGGGCGACCACGACCCAGTGTGCCTTCCCCTCGGCCACGCCGATGGCGCCGAGGCTGCCCCCGACGGGCCCGCTGGGCAGCTCCGAGTAGAGCGGGCCGGACACGATCCCGACGATGTCCGCCGTCGAGACGTCGGCCTGGGCGTAGCCGTTGGGGAAGCACCACCCGGGCAGGTCCTGCCACTCCGGGCCGGCCTCCGCCGATGAGTCGACCGCGGCCCGGTAGACCCGGATCGAGATGCCGTCGATGTCCCGGACGAACGCCTTCGCGAGGGGACCGTCCACCCCGCCGCCGATCAACGGGAGGTACCTGGCGCCGGTCGTGGGATCGGTTCCCGCGGCCGCGAGCGTGTCGGAAACGGCACCGCCCAGGCTGACGGTGGGCAACCCGCCGGGGCTGTCCTCCACCGTGACGCGCTCGCCGCCGGAGCCGATCGCCACGTCGGACTCCTGCTCCCCGCCGCGACGGCCGGCGAGGAACCCGAACGCGGGCCCCGCCACCAACGCCATGACGAGCGCGACCGAGACGGCTTGCAGCTTTCGCCGGTGGCGGCGCGTGATGCGGTTGGTCAGCCCGTCGAAGTCGGTCTGCTCGGGGACCGACCTCGCCTGCCGGGCCAGCGATTGCCGGATGCGGTCATCGATTTCGCTCACGGCATCACCTTTCGGAGCTCGGCGAGGGCGCGGTAGATCAGCGACCCGACGGTGCCGGGCCGGCAACCGAGGGCGGCTGCGATCTCGGCCTGGCTGCTGTCGTGCCAGAAGCGCAGGACGACGGCGGCGCGCTGGCGGTAGGGCAGGGCGGCGATGGCGTCGATCATCTCGTCGGCGCCGAGGTCGACGTTCTCGACCCGTGCGGTCGCGGAGTGCCGCCGTTGCACGCTCAGGCGGCGGTAGTGCGAGCGGCAGGCGTTCACGACCGTGCGCCGCAGGTAAGCGCGCGGCTCGTCGATCCGATCCCAGCGCCCGTGGAGGCGTACGAACGAATCCTGCACGAGGTCGTGAGCGGTCTCGACCGACCCGGTCAGCAGGAACGCGAGCCGTGCCATCTCCGTGAACGTCGCCCGGTAGAAGTCGGCGAAGGCCGGCTTGCTCACTTCGACGACCATCGGCGTCGTCTCGATCCGCACTTCCAGCAAGGGCGCCACGTCCTGCACACCCTTCTGACGCCTGGCCGCCCCGTCTTCTTGCACGAGCTCCCCCAAACCCGTGGGCTCACATGAGCGTGAGCACCACGTTGCCCGTCTTCTGCTCGGTCTCGACGTAGCGGGTCGCCTCGACCACTTCCTCCAAGGGATAGCAGCGGTCGACCACGGCCCGGTACGCGCCCGCCTCGATGAGCCCCTTCAGGAACAGGACGTGCTGCTTGGAGTAGCGGGGGAGGGGCATCCGCACGCGGCGGGTGCCGAAGCGGGATGTCACCGCCGTGCCCAGGGCCAGGAACGGGTTCTGGCCCCGCGGCCCGAAGTCGGTGACGATGAACAGCCCACCCCGGGCGAGCGAGCCGCGGCAGCGCCCGAACGCGTGCTTGCCCACCGCGTCGAAGATCACGTCGTAGGTCTCGCCGTTGCGGGTGAAGTCGTCCTGCGTGTAGTCGATGACCTCGTCGGGGCCGAGCGAGCGCACGATGTCCACGTTGGGCGTGTTGCACACCGCGGTCACGTGGGCCCCGAGGTGGCGGGCCAGCTGAACGGCGGCGGTGCCGATCGATCCCGACGCGCCGTAGACGACGATGCGCCGGCCAGGCCCCAACCGGGCCGGGCGGAGGCAGGTCCGGGCGAGGATCAGGCCGTCGCACACGGCCGCCGCTTCCTCGAACGGCATGCCCTCGGGCACGGTCGCCAGGGGGGCCCGCTCGCGCAGGCAGGCGAACTCGGCGTGCGCCCCGAACCGGCTCTGGTCGACGCCGAACACGCGGTCGCCGGGCACGAACTCGGTGACGGCCGTGCCCACGGCCTCGACCACTCCGGCCAGCTCGTTGCCGAGGATGCGGTGCTTGGGCCGCCGCACGCCGCTGAACGCGCGGACGAAGAACGGCTTGCCCTGCCGGAAGCCGCAGTCGGTGCGGTTGACCGTCGTGGCATGGACCCTGACCAGCACCTCGTCGTCGCCGGGGACCGGCCGCCCGACCTCATCGAGCCGCAGGACCTCGGGTCCGCCGTACCTGTCGTGGACCACTGCTCTCATCCGCGCACCTCGCTCCCCCTACCGTCCCATCCCTGGATGCCGCGTTGGCGTCGCCTCACGGCGCCACCAAGACCGCACGGTCGCCGGCCAGGGTGCCGCCGAACGGCTCGCCCTCGCCCTGCCCGTCGCTGGCCACCACCACGCGGCCGCTCACGTCGAGCGACGCCGGGTCGGTGCCCATGTTGACCGCCACCACCAGGGTCTCGTCGCCCGAGGACCGGCGCCACGCGACCACGTCGGGCGGGGCGGGCAGCGGCTCCTGGACGCCCCGCTGGAGGGCGGGCGAGGCCTGGCGGGCGGCCAGCAGCCGCCGGTAGAGGTGGACGATGGCCTCGGGGTCGGCCGCCTGGGCGGCCACGTTGCGCACGCCGGCCTCGGGCGGCCAGGGCAGCCAGGGGTCGGTGACGCCCCAGCCGTGCTCGGCGTCGCCGGTCCACGGGATCGGGGCCCGGCAGCCGTCCCGCCCGCCGGGGTCGACCACCCGGTCGGGAGGGATGTACGCGTCCTCCAGGCCCAGCTCCTCGCCCGCGTACAGCACGGGCGATCCCCGCAGCCCGAGCAGCAGGAACAGCGCGGCCCGGGCCCGGCTCTCGGAGCCGTAGCGGGTGCGGTGGCGGGGGACGTCGTGGTTGGACAGCACCCAGGTGGGCCAGCCGCCCCGGCCCTCGATCCACCGGTGGGTGTTCTCGATCTGGCCCCGCCAGCGCTCGGCGTCCCACCGGGTGAAGAGCGGCGGGAAGTTGAAGCTCAGGTGCAGCTCGTCGCCGTTGCCGTAGTAGGTGGCGACCCGCTCGGTGTCGAGCAGGAAGACCTCGCCGAGGATCAGCCGGTCCCCCGGGTAGCCGTCGACCAGCGTGCGCATGTCCCGCAGGATCTGGTGGGTCTCGGCGGTGTCGTTGAGGGTGGCGTGGGGGAGGCCGGTGCCGGCCGGGTCGTCGGGCAGCGCCGGGTCCTTGCCCATGCCGTGGGCCACGTCGATGCGGAAGCCGTCCACGCCGCGGTCGAGCCAGAAGCGCATGACGCCGTGCATGGCCTCGACCACCTCGGGGTTGGCCCAGTTGAGGTCGGGCTGGGCCGGCAGGAACAGGTGCAGGTACCACTGGGCGCTGCCCTTGTCCCAGGTCCAGGCCGGCTCGTGGATGAAGGCGGCCCGCCAGTTGTTGGGCGGAGGCCCGTCGGGCGAGCCGTCCCGCCAGATGTACCAGTCCCGCTGGGGGTCGTCGCGGGAGGAGCGGGCCGCCTCGAACCACGGGTGCTGGTCGGACGAGTGGTTGGGGATAAGGTCCACCAGCAGGCGCAGCCCGCGCTCGTGGGCGTCGGCCAGCAGCCGGTCGAAGGCGGCCAGGTCGCCGTAGATCGGGTCGACGTCGCAGTAGTCGCTGACGTCGTAGCCGAAGTCCGCCTGAGGCGACGGATAGAAGGGCGAGATCCACAGGGCGTCAACGCCCAACCACGTCAAGTGGTCGAGGCGGGCCCGTATGCCCTCCAGGTCGCCGGTCGGGGACGGCACCCCGGCGGCGAAGGATCGAGGGTAGATCTGGTAGAAGACGGCCGAGCGCCACCACGGGTCGGGCATCCCGCCGACTCTAGGGGACGCTTGATTCGCGCTCCGGGTGCTTAGGGTTCGCTTTCCGGCGTGGACGTGGTAGGAAATGGGTCGGGACGCCCCGAGCGGTACGCTGCCGAGCGCATATGCTGGCCTGGTCGGCGATACACTTTCCCGCCGAACGCAACCTACGTGGGAGCTGGCCCGTGAAGAAGGGTCGACATCGCAGATTCGAGGAAGCGCGCGCTCTCAAGCGCAGTAACGACCTCGATCTCACTGCAATCTTCGAGCGGGCGGACGCCGAGCCGTGTCCCGAATGTGGGGCCGAGCCCGGCGACGACCATGCCGCATGGTGCATGGCCGATCTCGCCGACGACGACGACTGACACCACCGGCGCTCAGCGGCGCCGCAGTGCTGGGTGAGCCAGGAAGCTCAGGTTCTCTCGCGCCCCGTCACGGCCCTCGACGTAGGCCACGAACTGGTCGTAGGCCCAGCCGCCCACCATCTCGACGATCTCGTCCCGCAGCTCCTCGTACACCGGCCGCCCGCCGCTGAAGGCATCGGGCGCGTCGGTGCACCACCAGGCGAAGTCGTGGCCGCCCGCGCCCCAGTCCCGCCGCTTCCACTCCCGCAGCGTCGAGGTGACGTGGCCCGACGTCTCGTCGGTCGACTCCACCAGGCGCAGTGGGAGCTGCCAGCACACGTCGGGCTTCCAGTCGAGGGGTCGCTCGCCGGCCTCCAGGGCCGCCCGGTGCAGGGCGCAGCCCGGGCCGCCGGGGAAGCCGGGCCGGTTGAGGAAGATGCAGGCCTCGCCCACCAGCCGGGTGACCAGCACGCCCTGGCGGTTGCGCCGGATCGGCCCGCCCCGCTGGACGGCCTGGCGCCGGTACTGCCACTGGGCCGGGGTAAGGCGGTCGGCGTGGTCGAGCACCGTGTTGGCGTCGTCCTCGTCCACCAGGTGGGCGCCGTAGCTGCAGCACCCCTGGTGGAGCTCGGGCGCCGGCTCGGTCAGCACTCCCTGGCACCCGTGGCCGAAGATGCACTGCCATGAGCTGGTGAGGAACGTGACGTCGAAGCACCAGGTCCGGTGCTCGTCGGGCGAGTCGAACGACACGTACTCGTGGCGGTCCGGGGGCGGGGCGGGCATCGTGGTCACGTTGGCACACCCGCCAGGTGCAATGCTGCATCGATGGCCGGGGAGTTCGACGACATCCGCCAGCGGCTGGAGGCCATCGGCGAGGAGCTGGCCGACCTCGCCATCGCCCGCCTGCGCGAGTCCATCGACGCCGGGGGCACCGAGCTGCCCGTCGACGAGCGCCGCCTCACCCGCGCCCGCCGAGCGGTCGAAAAGGCCATCGGCATCCTGCGGGAGCCCGACGACGTCGGCGACTTCGACTGAGCCCGATGACTTGCGGGCGACCGCGACGTTGTAGGGGTACGACCACCGCAGCGAGGAGGCCCCCATGGGCAAGGTCATCGTCGGGCTGAGCGTGTCGCTGGACGGCTACATCGCCGGACCGGGCGACGGGATGGACTCCCCGCTGGGGCGGGGCGGCGAGCGCCTGTTCACCTGGATGGGCGCCGGGCCCGAGTCCAACCGCCTGGACCGCTTCCTGTGCCCGCCCGATGCCAGCCTGCCGGTGGTCAAAGCGTGGCAGACCGAGTGCGGCGCGGGCATCAGCGGCCGGCGCACGTTCGACATCGCGCGCGGCTGGAAGGACGGCCATCCCATCGACGCGCCCATCTTCGTGCTCACCCACGAGGTGCCGACGGAAGGCAAGTGGAGCCCGCAGGTGACCTTCGTGACCGAAGGCCTCGACCGGGCGCTGGAGCTCGCCCAGGAAGCGGCGGGCGACCGCTACGTCTCGTTGAGCGCGGCCGACGTCGCGCAGCAGGCCCTACGGGCGGGCAAGCTCGACGAGATCGAGCTCAGCCTCGCACCCTGCCTGCTCGGCGGCGGGGTGCGGCTGTTCGACCACCTGGGCGGCGAGCCGATCGACCTGGAGCAGATCGGGGTGATCTGCTCCGACGGCGTCACCCACCTGCGGTACCGGGTGGTGCGCTGACCTCCAGGGGCGGCGCCGACCGGAAGCCGTTGATCGCTTTGATCATGTCCCGGAAGCGGCCGGCCTGGCGGACGTCGAAGGGCAGCACCAGGCGCGGCAGGTCGAGCTCGTCCTGGTCGGCCACCTCGGCCGGCAGCGGCTCCGTGCGTTCGATCGCACCGCCCGGCGCCAGGTCGCCGAACTCCTCGTTCAGCGCCGCCATCTCTGCGTCGTCGGGCTCGGCCCGCAGCCGGATGACCAGCCGGCTCCCCACCCAGCGCAAGCCCTGGTAGTTGCGCCAGAAGCCGCGGATGGCGTCGACCGCCTCGTCCACATCGTCGGTGATCGAGTACAGGTTGCTGTCATGCGGTGACACCCAGCCGGGGCCGACCAGCTCCTCGCGCACGAACGACTCCCAGGCGTGCCAGTAGGTCTGGCCGGGCACGTCCAGCAGCACGACCGGGGCCGGCGTGGCCTTGCCCGTCTGCAAGAGCGTGAGCAGCTCCAGGGTCTCGTCCAGCGTGCCGAAGCCGCCGGGCAGCGACACGAAGCCGCTCGACTCCTTCATGAGCATCAGCTTGCGGGTGAAGAAGTACTTCATGCTCACGACCCGGTCCGACCCCGAGAGGGGACCGACCGACGTCTCCTCGAACGGCAGCCGGATGGTCACCCCCAGGCTGCGCTCGGGGCCGGCGCCCTCGGTGGCGGCGGCCATGATCCCGGGACCGGCGCCGGTGACGACCATCCAGCCGGCGTCGGCCAGGCTCTCGGCCAGCTGCCGGGCGTGGCCGTAGAGGGGATCGGTGGTCAGCGTGCGGGCCGATCCGAACACGGTCACCTTGCGCACGTCCCGGTAGGGGGCGAACAGGCGGTAGGCGTCCCGCATCTCCCGCATGGCGTCGCGGGTGATCTTCAGGTCGAGCCGGTCGGCGTCGTCCGACGCCAAGTCGTAGGCGGTGCGGAAGATGTCGGCCAGGACGTCGCGGTTGCGGGTGGCACCCGTCTCGTCGAGCAGGTGGCGTACGAGCTCTCGATCCATCGTGCTGCCCAGGCTGCCATGCTTCCGGGCGTGAGCGACACCGATCACACCTGCGGGCGGTGCGGCGCGGTCGGCTCCGCCCCGCCGGACGGGCTGCCGGAGGGCTGGTCGCTGGCGTCGTCGGAGCGGGGCGTGGACCGGTTGTGCGCGGCGTGCACCCGCGAGAACGTCCGCTCCATCGAGGCCAAGCTGGACGAGGAGTGGTGGTAGCTCAGCCCCGGGCGGCGGCGCCCTCGACCGGCGCGTAGAGCGTGGTGCGCTCGGCCAGGGTGCGGCCCAGCGGGGCGATGACCTCGGCGAAGTCCTCGGGGTGCATCTCCTGGCCGTGGGACGCGCCGGCGGCCCGCGAGATGTTCTCGTCCATGAGCGTGCCCCCGACATCGTTGCAGCCAGCCTGCAGCAGCTGGACGGCGGCGGGGACCCCCAGCTTCACCCACGAGAGCTGCACGTTGTCGATCAGGCCCCGGTAGGCGATGCGGGC
>DASRJN010000604.1:0-13005 GCA_035649455.1 Acidimicrobiales bacterium | reverse complement strand
TTACCGACGTGGAATCGACGCGGCATGCCCGACGAGGAACTCCGGGAGCGTGCGACCGCCAAGACGCCTATTGCCGTCAGCTGAACCCGGGTCCCACCCACGCCGAGTCAGTCGCCTGCTGCGAATGAGCGGCTGCTCCGTGTCCCGAGCACCTACCGACTTCACACAGCGACCGCACAGATCGACGGCGCGGGGCGGGCACCACGAGCGCAGGCATCCCCGAAGGTGCGCACATATCGACGTGAGACATGCCACCAAGGTGCCGCATGGGGTCGGCCTGGCCTCAGCCGCCGGCCACGACGGAACGACGACGTAGGGGGCATGTCGGTCGAAGTTCTGGCGTCGCCGGTCGTAGATCGTGGTGGTTCGGGGGTCGGCGTGACGGGCCGGCAATCTGGACGTCTCGCAGCGGGACTCCGGCGTCAAGGGCGGCCATGATGAACGCGGCTCGCCGCATGTGCGGGTGCACGGCGCCGAGCCCGGCACGCTCGCCGATCGAGCGGGCCCACCGATGGGCGGTGCGCCGGTCGAGGCGCTGGCTCGTTTGATGCACCCCACGCTCACCGTCCTCGACAGGCTCGACCGTGGCGGGCTGGTGGAGCCCCGTCGGCCCTGGCACCGCTGTTCGGCGACGTCAGTGACCGCGCCCGCCGCCTCTCCGACGAGGTCACGATGCTCGGCGAGGCGCTCGACGGGTTGCTCAACGTCAACCTGGCTCGGGTCACGGTTCGACAGAACGTCATCATCCAGCAGGTGTCAGCGTGGGCGGCGATCGCCGCCGCCGCGACCATCATCACCGGCATCTACGGCATGAACCTCCGCCACATGCCTGAGCTCGACTGGGTCTTCGGCTACCCGATGGCGATCACGATCATGATCGTCTCTGTCATCATGCTCCGCCGGTACTTCAAACATGTGGGTTGGCTCGGATAGCGCCGTCGCGGGACCTGCGTGGACGGGGATCGGGTCTTGCAGCTCGTCACCCGGTCGACCGGCCTCGACGACTTCGAGTGGGGCGTCACGCTGTTCGCGGTCGCCCCTGACGACCTCAAGGCCTGCGTCTACTCGTCTACTCGATGCGGTACGACCAGGCGTCGGCGCACTTCGCCGAGTTCGGGCCCTTCGTCACCGGCGTGGTCGGCCCGCTCCGACGAGGTGCTCGCCGCCGTCGGCGTGCGCTGACCGCCCCGCCGGGCGTCAGCCCTCGGCGTCCAGCTCGTGCCACAGCGGCTCCGTCACCCAGGCCCCGTGCGGATCGAACCGGGACGAGTCGAACTCCTTCGCGAACTCCACGTCGACGCCGCTCGGCCCGTTGCGGTTCTTCTCGACCGAGAACACCACCCGCCGGCCGAGCTCGTCGAGCCGGAGCGTCGAGTACGCCACCTGCGACGGCGACACGACGTCGAGCTTCTCGTTGAGCAGGACGACGGCGTCGGCCTCGTAGGCCAGGCGCGCCGCCCCCCGCAGGTGGTGCAGGTGGAGCCGGCGGGCCGTGAGGCCCTGCTCGCCTGCGGCCGACACCGCGACAACGGCTGCCCGCTGCTCGAGCGCCACCTCCTTCAGCGCGGCCGCGACCCGGCCGATCCGATCGTTCTCGGACACGTGCGCCGACGACATGGCCGCCGCCGGCACCTTCTGCACGTAGTCGACGAAGAGCACGTAGGACTCGCCGGCGAACCGGCTCACCTCGTCGCTCAGGGCTGCCACGTCGGTCCGGGTCGTCGAGGCGGGGTAGAGCACCAAGCGGTCGCCGTAGGCGGCGATGCGCTGCTGGGCCCGCCCGAGCAGCGGGTCCGAGTCGAGCGCCTCGCGCAGGGTCAGTGCCCCCGCCGCCACGTCGCCGAGGCGGCCCTGCAGCTCCTCGAACGACAGGCCGTCCAGGCGCTGGTCGGCCAGCGCCGCCTCGCGCAGCTCGCAGGCCAGGAGCCGCGCCACCAGCGTGGCGGGGTCGTGGTCGAAGCACGCGTACACCGAGACGACGCCGCGCCGGGCCATCGTGCGCGCCCACTGCAAGCAGGCGGTGGTCTTACCCACGCCCGGCTTGCCGCCGACGAGGACCAGCTCACCCGGGCGGACCCCGCCGGACAGCGCGTCATCGAGCGGGGTGAAGCCGGTCGGTTGCACCTCCCGGTGCCGGTCGCCGGGCGTCCGCTGGTGGAGCTCCACCAGCGTCGCCAGGGCCGAGCGGGGACCTCCCCGGCCGGGCTGTCCCGGTTGGCGCACGGGCGTCGTCGGCATCACCACGCCGACAGCCCGTCGACGATGCTCATCGCGGCCGGGCCGAGCACGACGATGAACAGTGCGGGCATGATGCACAGCACCGTGGGGAAAAGGATCTTCACGGGCAGCTTCATCGCCTGCTCCTCGGCGTGCTGGCGCCGCTTGATGCGCAGCTCCTGCGATTGCACCTCGAGGGTCTTGGCCACGGGGACGCCGAGGCGCTCGGCCTGGGCGAGGGCAAGCACGACCTGGCGCAGCTCGGACACCTGGACGCGTTCGGCCATGGCGCTCAGCGCGCTGGCGCGGCTCATGCCGGCCCGGATGTCCTGACCGACCCGGGCCAGCTCGTCGCCGAGTGGGCCCCGGGTGCGGCGCGACACCCGGGCGATGGCTGTGTCGAGCCCGAGGCCCGCCTGCACGGTCACCGTTAGCTGGTCGATGGCGTCGGCGAGCGTCCGGCGCACGATCTCCTGGCGCTTCTCGGCCCGGTGGCGCAGCAGCAGGTCGGGACCGAACCAGCCGAAGGCCACGAGCGCGGCAGCCAGCACCACCCCGAGCCCGTCCGGTTTGGCCACGAATCGGAGCACACCGATCACCGCGGCAGCCCCGGCGAGCAGGACCTTGGCGGCGAGCACCCGCTCGACCGTCCAGCCGGCCGGGGTGCCGGCCAGGAGGAGGCGCTGCTCGAGCGCCGCCAGGCGCCGCTCGGGTGTGAAGCGCTGGGCCAGCCGGCCGATGCGGGTGAGGAGCGGCTGTGCGGAGCGCTCGTGGGCCGCCCGCTGCAGGGCCATGGCCCGGAGGTCGCCGACAGGCGAGCGGAGCTGCTCGCCGGCGTCGAGGGGGTGGCGCGCCATCCGTGGACCGGAAAAGCCCCACCACAGGGCCCCGATCGAGGCCACCACCGACGCGGCGCCGAGGACGAGCGTGGCGTTCATGAGCTGCGATCCGCCTTCCGGGGGTCCATCACGTGTCCGTCAGAAGTCCAGGCGCCCGAGGCGGCGCATCCACAACCAGCCGAGGACCACCAGCACGGCACTGGCGATCAGCAGCACCGCCCCGCCTCCCGACGTGAGCCGCGAGAAGTAGGTGGGGTTGAGCGCCGCCAAGATCAGCGCGAGCACCGGGGGCAGCGCGGTGAGCACGTATCCCGAGATCCGGCCCTCCGCGGTGAGAGCCTTGATCTGGCGGTGCACGCGCTGCCGCTCACGGATGGTGTCGGCCACGTTGTCGAGGATGGCGGGCAGGTCGCCACCGACCTCGCGGTTGATGTCGATGGCGCTCACGACCCAGCTGAAGTCGTCGCTGTCCATCCGGTCGGCCACCGCGGCCAGGGCGTCGCTGGGGTCGCGGCCCACGCGCGTCTCGAGCAGGACCCGGCGGAACTCGGTGCGCGCCGGCTCGGACGCCTCCCGCCCGAGCGTGTCGAGCGCGTGCATCAGGCTGTGACCGGAACGCAGCGTGCCAGTCAGCAGCTGGAGGTTGTCGGGAAGCAGGTCGGCGAACTGGGCCCGGCGCCGGTCCACACGGACGTTCACCACCGCCCATGCGGCAAGGGGCACCCCGGCGGCGCCGAGGAAGAACCCGAGCAGCCCGGCAAGAGCGATCCCCGCCAGGGCGCCGATAGCCGCGCACGCGCTCACGAGGACGACGAACTCGCCGGTGCGGAGCGAGATGCCGGCCACCTCGAGCCGCGCCGCCAGGCTCTGGCGCCGGCCCCGCCGCTCGAGGAACGCCTCGGCGGCGTCGGCCACGCGCTGCGTGAGCTGCGACGGGGTCGGTCGCTCGGGCGGGGCCGGCAGAGCCAGCATCTGGGTCGAGGGCTTCGCCGGGCGCGGTGCGGCCGGCACCACCACGACGCCGATCGTCAGCAGCGCCAAGAAGAACGCGGCCGCCCCGATGAGCAGGCCGGGGTGGGGGCCCGGCCCGACGGGGCCGGGAACCGCGAGCGCCACCTTGCTGGCGCCGTCATCCAACACGGGGGCTGCGGGAGGCGTCGGGAGGTCGACAGAGCGGGTGTCCTCGACGGTGCCGCCGGCGGCGGTGAGGCGCACGGTGAGGTCGACCGTCCCGGTGGCCGCGCTCGTGTAAACGACGCGGTAGCGGTTGACCAGGGCGCGCGCCGACTCCTGGTAGAGGGCCGCGAGGGCGTCGGGGTCGGCGGCTGGCGAGACGGTACCGTGGCCGGCGGCCGCCAGCCGGGCCAGCGCGTCGGGGTTGCTCTCGGGTGTGACCAGGTCGATCACGTAGAGCGTGATGCCTGCGGCGGCGGCCTCGGCCGCCTCCAGCGTCGTCGCGCTCGCGGTGTCCCCGCCGTCCGATAGCAGGACGACGACCCGATCGGTCGCCGCCGTCGTGAACTGCACGGTGGAGTGCACGACCGCGTCATAGAGCGCGGTATCACCGGTCGCGGTCAGGTCGTCGAGCGTGACCTCCAGGGCGGCGCGGTCGGTCGTCGCCTCCGCCAGCAGTGCCGGCTTGGGCCCGAAGCCGACGATGGCGACCGGGACCTCGGCCGGAAGGGCGGTGAGGAAGCCGGCGGCGGCCTGGCGGGCCGCGGCCAGCGGCTCCCCCTCCATGCTGCCGGAGGTGTCGAGGGCCAGCACGACCTCGAGATTGTCGGTGAGCATCCGGGCGATCGACGCATCGACCGGCTCGCCGTTCTCCTCCACCGTGAAGTCGGTGGAGGGGAGGTCGACGCCCGCCACGCCCGGGTCCACGGTCACCACCGCGCTGACGGCGGGGTAGCCGGCCGGGTCGACCGAGGTCAGCACGAGGCCGGCGGGTGGAGGGTCCTGCGCGGCCGCGGGGGTTGCGCGCTGCGTCACCAAGGCCAGGGTCAGAGCCAGCGCGAGGGCCAGGCCGGACCCTGCCCGCGAACCGGGACGGCGCGCGCTCACCAGCGCCTCTGGGGGGCGAGGGGGTCGGCCTCCTGGAGGAGGACCTCGGGGAGCGCGATCCCGAGGTCGGCCAGGTGGGAGGCGAAGGTGGGCTGGGCGCCGGTAGGCCACAGCTCGCCCTGGAAGCGGCCGTCCGTCCCGAACCCGGCGGCGTAGTCGATGGCGAAGATGTCGGCGAGGACGATCTCGTCGCCCTGCAGGCCGACCACGTCCGACACCTGGGTCACCCGCCGGCTGCCGTCGCGGAAGCGGTGCATGTGGACCATGACGTGCAGGGCCGACACGATCTGCTCCCGGATCGCCCGGGTGGGCAGGTCCATTCCCGCCATCAGCACCATCGTCTCGAGACGCGACAGTGCGTCGCGGGCGCTGTTGGCGTGGATCGTGGACAGCGATCCGTCGTGGCCGGTGTTCATCGCCTGGAGCATGTCGAAGGCCTCGACGCCGCGGACCTCGCCGACGATGATGCGGTCCGGCCGCATGCGGAGGGCGTTTCGCACGAGGTCGCGGATCGTCACCTCGCCGCGGCCCTCGATGTTCGGCGGCCGGCTCTCGAGACGGATCACGTGCCGCTGGTTGAGCTGGAGCTCGACCGCGTCCTCGATGGTGACGATGCGCTCGTCCTCGGGCACGAACGACGACAGGGCATTGAGGAACGTCGTCTTCCCGGTGCCGGTGCCGCCGGACACGAGCACGGTCAGCCCGCCCCGCACGCAGGCGGCGAGCAGGTCTGCGACGGGACGGTTGAGCGTGGCGAGGCGGATGAGGTCGTCGATGTGGAGCGACTCGCGGCCGAACTTCCTCACCGTCAGCACCGGGCCATCGACCGCCAGCGGCGGGATGATCGCGTTGATGCGGGAGCCGTCGGCCAGTCGGGCGTCAACCATCGGCGACGACTCGTCGATGCGCCGGCCCACCTGCGCCACGATGCGCTCGATGACGCGCCGCAGGTGGTCGAGCGACACGAAGCGGGTCTCGGTCTGCTCGATCACGCCGTCGCGCTCGACATAGATCGGGTCGGTGCTGTTGACCATCACCTCGGTGACCGAGTCGTCGGCCAGCAGCCGCTCGAGCGGGCCGAGGCCCACGACGTCGTCGATGATGTCGTCGGCCAGCCGGTGCCGCTCGGCGACCGACAGCGGGACGACCGCGGACGACATCAGCTCGGTGATCTCCTGGGCGACGAACGCCTCGAGCTGCCCCTCGGTGAGCGTCGAGTCGAACAGCCGGACGCCGAGCCGGGCGAACAGCGCATCCTGCGCGCGGCGCTTCAGCTCGCTCACCGCATCCGTCGCGGCGGTGTCGGCGGACCAGCCGTTCTGGCCCTCGAGGGCGATCCGTTCGGCCGGGCGCGTCGCCTCGCGGAGGCGGTCCGAGAGGCTCACCGCACCCCCCTGCGCCGGAACCGTCTGCCGGCCTCGGACCGGACCGCATCGTGCTTCCCGCCCTCGCCGTCGTGGCCGGTGTCGCCGTTCCTCCTGCCCGCATCGCCGGCCTGGCCGGCTTGGCCATCGCTCCCTGCGGGGACGAACCGCTGCGCCAGGGCGATCAGCGCGCGGCCGGCGGGCGATCCCGGATCGTCGAGCACGAGGGGCCGGCCCTGGTTCATCGACAGCGGCACCGAGCGCGTGCTGGGCACCGAAGTGTCGACGTCCATGCCGAGCGCGGCGCGGACGTCGGCCACGTCGATGCCGACCCGGGCGTCAGCGCGGTTGAGCACGAACTCGCGCTCGGCGGGCAGCAGGCCGACCCGATCGAGGGCGTAGACCTCCTTGCCCAGGTTGCGGATGCTGGCGACGTCCATCGTCGACACGAGCACGACATCCGTGGCGTGGTCGAGGACCGCCAGCGTGCGCTCTTCGATGCCGGCCGGCGTGTCGACGACGACGCAGGCGAAGTCGCGGGCCAGCAACTCGACCACCCGCGAGGCGTGCTTGTCGGTGACGTTGTCGCCCTCCTCAGGCGAGGTCGCGCCGCACAGGACGAACGCGCCCGACGGCTCGTGCGGGGTAAGGAACACCTTCAGCGTCGTCGAGTCGATGTCGGGCACCGCGGACAGGCCCGCGATCGTGTGCTCGGGGACGATCCCGAGGGCCGACGCCGCGTCGCCGAACTGCACGTCGAGGTCGACCAGCGCCACCGGGCCGGGCGCCATGCCGGCCAGGGCGGTGACCAGGTTGGCGGCCACCATCGTCTTGCCCGTGCCCCCCTTCGCCGACAGCACGACGATCACCCGCCCCTTCGCCTGCTCGGGGGCGGCAGCCGCCGCCTGCAGCTCGGTCAGGTAGGCGGCGCGGTCGAGCGCGCGCTGCAGCGCGGGGCCCAGCTCGGCCTCGCCCTTGCTCGGGTCGACGACGTCGCGCACGCCGGACTGCATCGCGTGCCGCCATACCTCGGGCCACGGCGCGGCCAGCAGGATGACGCTGATGTGGGCGTAGTTGCGGTCGGCGAGGGAGGAGACGGCGAAGGCCAGGTCGAGCGGCACGTCGTCGCCGACGCACAGCACGTGGATGCCGTCGGCCGCCACCTCGCTGACGATCTTGTCGACCTGGCGGGGTCGCCCCTCGGTCCGCCACTGCATCAGGCGGACCTCGATGGCGGGCCCCACCCGCTCGCTCAGCCAGTGCATCAGCCCGGCGTTGCCGCTGAGCAGCGCGATCACCGAGGTGGCCGCGGCGGGGCCGACCGGGCCCGTGACGATCCGGCCGCCGCGGTGCTGTGCGGGCCGCGTCACGGCTGCGTGGCTCCGCCGTAGACCTCGCCCAGCGTCACGACCCGGGTGCCGGACTCGTCGGCCGCCTCGTTCTCGGCGGTCAGCCAGATGTGCCCGAACTCGGCGGCGAACACGATCTGCTCCACCTGCGGCGACGACACGGCCAGCGTGACGAGCAGGCCGTTGGAGGGGGCCCGCTCGAGCTCCTCCTCGTCGCCCCCCTCCTCGCCACCGAGGGGGGCGGCCTCGCCGTCGTCGGCGGCGGACTGCACGCTCGTCACCGTGATCTTGTGGAACGTGAGGTGGCTCATGTTCGGGGTCTGCTCCGCCTGGTCGCCGCCGGTGCCGTCCTGCACATCGAAGGGCTCGAACGACAGCACGACGCCGACGGTGTCGCCGGCGCGGAGGCGCCCTCCAACGGCCCGCTCGGGCTCGAGCGCCACGGTCAGCTCCTGCAGGCCCTCCTCGACCGGGGCGCGGCTCAGGTCCTCGGCCGGAATGAGGCGGCTCTCGAGCAGGATCTCGCCCGCCGCGAGGTCGACTCCCGCGACGAGGTCCTCGTCGAGCTCGTCGAGGTCGGTGACCGCGTCGTCGGGGCGGACCTTGGCGGGCACCTCCACCCGCTCGACCGCGCCGCGCACGTCGGCCAACGACGTCCCCCGCGGCGTGGCGCTTTGCAGGACGTACACCTCGACGCGCTGCTCGCCCGCGACGGCCTGCTCCTTGGCCGACCGCACGTAGGCGACGAGGGCGAGCGTGCCCGCCCCCGCCAACACGACGGCCAGGAGGATTCCGGAGATCTTTCGGTTCATCGAGCGCCTTCCGCCATTGGTCTGCTCAGCCGATCATCTGCACGACGCGCACGCCGTAGTCGGGGCCGTCGCCGAACCCGCTGCCGACGGTGGCGATCGTCGTGAACTCCCCCTCGATGCACGACCGCTGGATGAAGACCCAGGTGCAGTCCGGGCTCCCCCCCGTCACGGTGCCGAACCGGTAGGCCGTGACCCGGAAGCCGACGAAGCCCGAGATGTGGTAGTGGAATGGCCTGGAGGGCGGGTCGTGGGCCCTGTTGTAGACAGGCAGCACGACCACCTCGCCGAGCCAGGCGTCGGGATCGCAGCCGACCGAGTCCGGGTTGGACGTGTCCGGGCCCCCGACCCGGGCGGTTCCTGCCCGGATCACGAGCTCGCAGTCGTCGGCGCCGTCCAGCCACCCGAACCCACCGTCCTGGCCGGTCCACGGGAGGCCCTCCCAGAAGCAGTCGTTGGCGCCCGTCTGTTCGTCGTGGCCCCCGTGGAAGTAGAGGACCGCGTGGCCGTCGGGGAGCTCGCCCGCCGGCGGCGGGCCGCCGCCGTCAGTGAGCGCGCACGTCGACATGGCGAGCGGGACCGTCTCGGTGGCCTCGACCGGGCCCCAGGCCGCGCTGGCGCTGGCCGTCACGGTGCGGCCGACATTCGCGGCGTCCAGCACCGGGGCCAGCAGGAACTCGACCTGGGTGTCGTCGCCGGTGTTGGCGGGGTTGTCGGTCGAGGTGTCCACGGTGACCCACCCCGAGGCGCCCCCGACCCCGGGCGGCTCGGCACACGTGCCGAGGGTGAGCTCCGGCCCCTCGCCGCACACCGTGTCGACGGCCGACGCCTCGTCGGTGGCGTTCTCGTCAGCGAAGTGGGTCGCGGTGGCGCTCTCGTTGCGGCAGTCGCCCTCGGCGCAGTCCTTGGCGACGGCGAGCGCGGCGGCGTCGGCCCCGTTCTGGAGCTGCCGGCGCTCCTGGTACAGCGCACCCGCGTCGATGACGAGGGCGCCGACGCCGAGGAGCACGACGAGCATCACCGCGGCCCACGCGAGGACCGCGCCCCGGTCGGGGCGGCCGGGCTGGCGGCGGCGCCGGGTCAGGCGCCGCACCGCATCACCCCGGTGGCGTGGAGCTCGACGGTGCCGAGGGAGACGAACGGGATCTCGAAGGTGAAGTCCTTCGACACGGTGACCTCGGCCTCGTCGCCGGCCCACGGTTCGCTGGTGGCCGGGCAGTCGGCGCCGGAGAGGTCGACGGCGATCTCGGTCCCGTGGGGGGAGGCGGCGTTGCGCGCCGCGCTCTCGACCTCGGCGGGGCTGCGTCGGAGCGCCGCCGCCCGGGCGCCCTCGCGAGCGGAGGCCTGGAGGGCGAGCTGCGTGTTGTACGCGCTGCCGAACTCGATGATGCCGACGAGCAGCATCACGAGGATCGGCAGGACGAGCGCGAACTCGACCATCACCGCCCCGCGGTCGTCCCCGCTCCTGCGCTCGCCTCGGCTGCTCCATCGCACCGTGTCCGTCCTCCCGATCAGCTCGGCAGCGCGTTCACGGCGGCGTCGTAGAGTCCCGTGACCGAGATCCCGAAGGCGCTGACCGCCGTGGCCGCGGCCAGCCTGACGAAGGTGAGCAGGACGATGTGGCCGACGATCACGGCCCCCCGCTCGTCCGGGGGGCGCGAAGCCGCGGGACGGCGCTGGCGTCGTGGCGACCGGGACCGCGGGGCCAGTGGAGGGAGGGCGGGGTCGGCCTCTCCCTCCGCCTGCAGCGTCGTCACGAGGGTCAGAAGGTGATGCCGTCGAAGAGGTCCACGATCCTGCCACCGAGTGCGGTGACGGCGACCGTGGCCGCAACGGCGATGAACGCGAGCAGCAGGCCGTACTCGACCAGGCTCGCCCCGCGGTCGTCGACGCGGGCCGCCGCGGCCCGGGACAGGATCCGGGTGATGAACTGCATCATCGAAGTGTGCTCCTTGGTTGTTCCGCCCCGCCGACACACGCGGTGGGTGTTGACACCATGGAGCCGGATCGCTTGCGTCCTCAATCGTCAAAATTGATAAAACGAGCGGTCGCTACCACCGCCACCGTCGGCATCCGGCCGCGGTGCGCTGTCGGGCTTCCACCCGGAGCGGTTGACGAGCGCCACGGCCGCCAGCTGCGAGCGCACCCCCAGCTTCCGGAGGATCGCCCGCACGTGCGCCCGGACGGTCGCCAGCGACACGTAGTGCGCCCCGGCGATCGCCTCGGCGGACAGCCCGTCGGCGAGGGCGGCGAGCACCCGCTGCTCGCGCTGGGTGAGCCGCTCGAAGGGGGACAGGGCGCGGTGCAGGCTCTCGCGCCGCACCTGCAGGTCGTCGAGCAGCGCCTCGCGCTCGGTCACCCCGAGCAGCGGGCGGCCAGCGACCACGTCCTCCAGGGCCACGACGACCCGGTCGAGGAACGCGTCCTTGCCGATCCACCCCTCGGCTCCGGCCTCGACGCAGCACGCCAGGAGGTATGGGTCGGTCTCGGCGGTGAGCATCACCACGGGGAGCCCCGCGGCGCGCAGCGGGGGGATGAGGTCGATGCCGCTGCCGAGGTCGTCGCCGAGGTGCAGATCGAGCAGCACACAGTCGGGTCCGTACTCCGTGGCGAGCGCCACCACGTCGCCGGCATCGGGCCCGTCGGCCGTCCGCACGGTCCAGCCCCGGGCGCGGAGCGCCAGCTCGAGCCCCGTCGAGACGAGAGGGTGGTCCTCGACAAGCAGGACCCGGGGCGGGTCGGTCACGACACCGGTCCCGCGCGGGGCAGCCGCAGGACGAACGAGCTGCCGCCGCCCCGGCGGGGCTCATGGCGTAGCGTCCCCCCCGCCGCCGCCACGAGGCGCCGGGCGACGTGGAGCCCGAGGCCCGAACCGGCTCCCGGGCCAGCGCAGGCGCCGCGCTCGAACAGCGACGCCCGCAGCTCGTGTGGGACGCCCGGGCCACGGTCGTCGACCCGCAAGGTGACGTGGTCGCGGCCCACCTCGGCCCACACCTCGACCGGGGCGCCGGGCGCGTGGCGCCGGGCGTTGTCCAGCAGCGACAGCACGGCCCGGCCGACCTGCTCGCGCGACCCGGCGACGCCGACCCCGGTGGGCAGGTCGCCCCGCACGTCGAGGCCGTCCGCCCGGGCGCAGGCCACCACGGGGAGGACGGCCGCCCGGAGGTCGAACGGCTCGTCCGCCGCGGGTCCGTCGCGCAGCAGGGCAGCGAGGCGGTGGACCTCGCCGACCAGCGCACCCGCCAGCTCGTCGGCCTGCGCAGGGCTCAGCAGGTCGCGGTGGTGGGCGAGGGCGCGCGCGGCGCCCTCGATGCCGACCAGCGCCGCTAGCGCGTCGTGGCGAACCTCCGCCCGGACGTCGACGCCCGCGGGCGCGACGCCCGCCCCCCACACGGCGCCGTCGGGCGCGCGGTCGGCGCGCCGGCGCCGCCCCCATCCGATGACACCGCGCCCCCGCGCCCCCGATGCCGCCGGCGCCGCCTCCGGCGCCGCGGCACGACCGATCGTCGTGGTCACGCCCCAGCCTCCTGGTCCGTCCTCACCGCCTGATCCTCGCCACCCGAGTCGCCCGACCCGCTCACGACACATGCCCCGTCCCCCGGGCACCGACCTCGTGAGAGTGCCAGTATGGCGTATGTCACACCGCCACGTCGGAACCACCGGCACCGGCACGGCCCGCGTCCGCCCCCGGCATGACGCGAATCGTCGATTCTCAGCGGGAACCTTTGGCGGAAATGTGAAGAACTGCGCACGGGACCGCACGAAAACGACGGGCGGGGGCCGCGCACATACGCTCCCTCCGTTCTCTGGATAGCAGCACGTATGAAGAGATTGGTGGGGGCGGTGGTCGCCGCGGCCCTCTTGGCCGTCGCACCGCCGGTGTGGGTGCCCGCGTACCTGCCGCGCAGCGCAACCTTGTCGCCCTCGGTGATCAGCTCGTCGAGAGGATGCTGCAGATCTGGCATGCCAGTGAAGAAGGAGTCGGTGAAGTCCTTCAAGGCACTCAGGTCCATGGGCGGAAGTCTCCTCGCGTCACGCCCGTGACGGCCCCCACTGCGGAGCTGAGCACCGGTCGGCGCCTCTCATAGCCAGAGCGCCGAGTCCGGTCGCGACGGATCGACGACCCAGGGCGCGCTACGACCACCGCGTGCACCCCCGAACGCCCGGACATAACGACGTGGGGCATGCCGCCGAGGTGCCGAAGGGTGTCACGCTCCCGGCGTTGGGGGGCAGTCTTGTCGTAGCGTGCATTCCCCTGCTGCCACGGCGGGCCCGGGAGCGTGCCGCACCGACCATGCGCCGCACGTTGGCTGGCGGCCGTGGCCTACCGGCATCGCTTCTGGCGGGGACCGATGCTGGCGCTCTT
>DASRJN010000603.1:0-4157 GCA_035649455.1 Acidimicrobiales bacterium | reverse complement strand
ACGTCGGCCATGCGGGCGCCGAACACGCCGTTCACGCCGATCACCACCGGGTCGCCGGGGCGCACCAGGTTGACGAACGCGGCCTCCATCCCCGCCGAGCCGGTCCCCGAGACGGGGAGGGTCATGGGGTTGGCGGTACGGAACACGGTGCGCAACCGCTCGCAGGTCTCGTCCAGCACCGCCACGAACTCGGGATCGAGGTGGCCGAGCATGGGGCGCGCGAGGGCCGCGACGGCTTCGGGGTACGGGTTGCAGGGCCCCGGTCCCATCAGGACGCGATCACTCAGCGGCATGTGTGGCCCTGACGGTAGGTCATTCGAGGAGGCTCAGCGCCAGTCCGTCGAGGATGTCGGCCTCCGACACGATCATCTCGTCGAACCCGAAGCGCCGGAACAGCGCGACCAGCACGCAGCAGCCGCCCACGATCACGTCCGCGCGGGCCTGCTCCAGCCCCGGGTTGTGGATGCGGCGGTCGTACGGCTCGGTCGCCAGCGTGCGGAAGACGTCCTCGGCCGCGTCCCGGGTGAGGTGGAAGTGGTGGATGCGGTCGCGGTCGTAGACCGCCAGCCCGATCTCCACCGCGGCCACCGTCGTGATCGTGCCGGCCACGCCCACGAGCGTGCGGGCATCGGCCACGGCCGGGAGCTCGCGCGCCACGTCCTCGAGGTGGGCGTCGACGAAGCTGATGCAGGCTGTCAGCTCCTCGGGCATGGGCGGGTCGTGCTCCAGGAACTTCTCGGTCATGCGCACGCAGCCCACGTCCACCGACATCACGCCCTCGACCTGGTCGGTGCCGACGATGAACTCAGTGGAGCCGCCGCCGATGTCCACGATGAGGAACGGCCCCTGCGAGCCGTCGAGGTCGCCGGTCGCCCCCAGGAACGACATGCGGCCCTCCTCCTCGCCGCTCAACAGCTCGGGCCGGGTGCCGACCACCTCGTCGGTGGCGTCGAAGAACTCGTCGCGGTTGGCGGCGTCGCGCGAGGCGGAGGTGGCCGCCACCCGCACGCGGTCGACGTGGTGCTCGTCCAGGATCTTGCGGTAGTCGCGCAGGCAGGCCAGCGTGCGCTCGATGGCCTGGTCGGCCAGGCGCCCGGTGGCGCCCACGTCCTGGCCCAGGCGGGTGATGGTCATGCGCCGGTCGAGGATGTCGAGCCTGCCGGCGGCGTCCGGCCGGGCCACCAGGACGCGGGTCGAGTTGGTGCCGATGTCGATGGACGCAACCGTGGTCATCCCCCGGAAACTACTCCCAGCCGCTCCGCGACCCACCGGCCGACCGGGTCGTCGCCCCCGGCGAGGAACCAGGCGTAGTGGGCGTGCAGGCACTTGACCCCCACGCGGGTGCCGCCGACGCCGCCCGAGGGGCGGGGACCGGCATGGCCCGCGGGCAGCGCGGCGTCCCGCTCGGCGGCGTAGCGGGCGTGGGCCGCGGCCAGTGCGGTCGGGTCGACCTCGGCCTCGGCCTCGTCCACGGCGCCCTCGCTCTCCAGCCGGGACACCCGGGTCCGTTCGGGCTCGCCCACCAACCAGTAGCGGGTGGGCATGGGGGTGCCGTCGTCGAGCAGCGGGGCGTTGCGGATCACCAGCGGGGAGCCGTCGGCGTGGCGCACCACGACGTCGTAGGCCCCCTGCGGACGGCGGCCCAAGAGCTGTGCGACGGCGTCCTGATCCGTGGCCTCGGCACCCGCGCCGGGCCGGCTCACGCCGGCTCGGTGCTCCACGAGACCCGGTGCACCCGCCAGGGTTGGGACAGGCCCTTGAGGTCCAGCTCGTGGCCATCGTCGAAGCAGAGGTCGCCGCCCGCCTGGGTGAGATCGCGGGTCAGGCCGGAGACCAGGATCTCGCCCGGCGCGGCATGGTCCGCGATGCGCACGGCCACGATCACGTTCTGGCCGAACACGTCGCCGTCGACGTCGACGATCTCGCCGGTGTGCAGCCCCATGCGCATGTCCAGCGGGTGGTCGGGGTGCTCGTCCCGGTAGATGGCCAGCGCCCGCTGGATGTCCACCGCGGCCAAGATGGCCTTCCGCGCACTGGCGAACACGACGAGGAAGCCGTCGCCCTGGGCCTTGACCTCGGTGCCGCCGTGGCTGCCGACCTGCTCGCGCACGAGCGCGTTGTGGTCGGCCATCAGCTCCATCCAGCGGCGGTCGCCCAGCTGCTCGGCCAGGCGGGTGGAGCCGACGATGTCGGTGACCAGCATCGTGAGCGTCCCGCTGGGCCCCGGAGTCGGGGTCGCGTCGACCGGCGGTGCGTCGGTCTGAGCTCGGCCGCCGTCGTCGCCGTTGTTGCGGTAGCGGGGATGGGGCTGCATGCGGTCCGGCCGCTTCCGCCCGATGTCGATGTTGATCTGGGGGATCAGGTCGCTCAGGCTCGGCATCGGCAACGGCGGCGGTGGTGGGGTCGGTACGGGCGGGGGGGCCGGAGCGTGCCCGTGCCGGCGGCGGTCGCGGTCCCGGTCTCGCCGTGCCTCGCGGCGAGCCTCGCGGGACTTGCCCGTGCGGGCGTCGACGCTGCCCCACAGGCCCCGGGCGTGCACCCGGACCAGGGGTGTGCCCGGGAGCAGGACACCCGGGGCTGTGCGATCGGCGCTGCCGCCCATGATCACCATGCCGTCGAGCTCGACGGCCACGCCCGCCGGCACGACCACGTCGACCGAGCCCATGATGGCCCAGGCGTTGATGTCGATCACCGCCGTGTCGAACAGCGCCGACCGCAGGTCGACCTTCACCCCGCCCATGCAGGCGAAGGCGGTGACATGCGCCGGGGCCCGCCAGCGCCCGCGGGTGTTCCGCCCGTTCATGATGGCCACCAGCAACTTCCGGCCCGGGCGGCTTCCCTCGGGAGCCACGGGGACGGGTTGGGCCGCCAGGGGCTGGGCCGCAGCCGCGGCGGGCTCCACCCCGGGCGGGAGCCCCTCCAGCACCTTGCCCAGGTCGCGCCGGGTCCGGGCCGCGAACACTTCGCCGGCCAGCTCGGAGAACTCGTCCAGGGTGAGCCGCCCGGCGCCCGTGTGGGCCCGCAGCAGGTCGATCACCTGCTGCCGCTCGGCATCGCCGACGCGCTCGTCCCCCCGATCGGTCATGGGCGACAGTCTCGCGCCAGTCGTAGGGGTCCGGTGACGTAGGCGCACCCCGAATTCGAGACATCAGTCACGTCGGGGTCGCCAGCCTACCGACCAGTCGGTAGGCTGTACGGATGGTCGCCGCAACCATGCCCGCCGCCGCTCTCCTCGCCGAGCTCGAGCCCGCCGTCGCCCGGCTGCTCGAACGCCACATGGCGCAGGCCAAGGAGTGGTTCCCGCACCAGCTCGTCCCCTACAGCCAGGGCCGGGACTTCGACGAGGGCTACCAGTGGTCGCCGGAGGAGACGGCCCTGCCCGCCACCGTCCGGTCCGCCCTGTTCGTGAACCTCCTCACCGAGGACAACCTGCCGTACTACTTCCGCACCATCGAGGCGACCTTCGGCCGCCGCGAGGCCTGGGGCGAGTGGAACCGACGCTGGACCGCGGAAGAGGGGCGCCACTCCATCGTCATCCGCGACTACCTGACGGTGACCCGGGCGGTGGACCCGGTGGCCCTGGAGCGGGCCCGGATGGCGCAGGTGAGCGCCGGGCTGGTCCCCGAGCCCGAGCTGCCCCACGACGTGCTCGTGTACGTCGCGCTCCAGGAGCTGGCGACCCGCATCGCCCACCACAACACGGGCAAGCTCATCGACGACGGGGTGGGCTACGAGGTGATGAAGCGGGTGGCGTCGGACGAGAACCGCCACTACCTCTTCTACCGCGACCTCGCCGCCGCGGCCCTGGAGCTCGACCCGTCGGGCATGATCCTCGCCATCGAGCGCCAGGTGCGCGAGTTCGAGATGCCCGGCACCGGCATCGTCGACTTCGACACCCACGCCCGCGCCATCGCCAAGGCCGGCATCTACGACTTCGGCATCCACCACGGCCAGATCCTCGTGCCCGTGGTGCTGCGCCACTGGGGCGTCGAGGAGGTCACCGGCCTCAGCGACGAGGCTGAGCGGGCCCGGGACGCGCTGGTCACCCGCATCGACCGCATCGGCAAGGCCGGCAAGCGCCAGGCCCGCAAGCGCCTGGAGGCGGAGGCCGCCGAGGCACGGGTGCCCGAGCCCGTCTGACCCGGACGGTCATCCAC
>DASRJN010000602.1:0-16185 GCA_035649455.1 Acidimicrobiales bacterium | reverse complement strand
AACGGGCCGACATGGTGGGCGTGGTCGACGGCGGCGAGCTGGTCGAGCTGGGCACCCACGCCGACCTGGTAGCCGCAGGCGGCCCCTACGCCCGCCTGTACGCCACCTGGGTCGCAGGCACCGGCCAGTCCGCGGCTTAGCCACCTGGTCGTGCGCTTGGACGAGCGCCGAGTCAGCGGGTCCAGATCGAGTCGTCGACTGGCGGTCAGTTCCAGGATGGGCTGACCCACTCCCGGGGCACGTGGCCGTCCAGCCGTCCTGCGTCGTAGCCAGCGGACCAGACGACATCTTCCATCCCGTGGTCCTTTGTCGAGTCGCCCTCGTCGCGGTCGCACCACGCTTGGTAGAACCCCCGCCACCATCGTCCGTCCACGTCAACCAGCTGCGGCCGGCCTGTCACATGCTTGGCGGTTCGCCCTCGGTGTCCAACCTGGTTGCGTCTTCCGGCCATCATTATCCTCCCGCATCTTCTCGAGCCCGTGTACTCGCTGGACTCAAGCGCGGCGACCGGGCCACCGCAGTGCGCCAAGCCCACTCGGCATGGCGTATGCGCATCATGCATAAGACCGCTACCCCACGTAGCCCGACCGCTACGCTTGCCCGACGCGAGGGGGCCGATCGGATGAGCGTCGCACACGGCGATGAGGGCCTGCTGCGGGCGGCGCACGACGGCGACACGGGCGCGGTGATCCGGCTGGCGCGTCAGGCCGCGGGCCTGACCCAACGACAACTCGGCGAAGCGTGCGGCTACAGCCAGCCGGTCGTGTCCCGCATCGAACGCGGCCATCGCTCTGCCTATGACATCCGCACACTTCGCCGCTTCGCGGAGGCGCTGGACGTGTCGCCTCACATTCTGGGTCTTGCGGTACGAGATGACGGGCCCGTGGGGGAGTCGATGAATCGTCGGGATTTCATCGCCACGGCCGGAACGCTCGCACTCTCGACCTTCCTCCCGCGGACTGGTCCGGGCCCTGCGGTCACAGCGGCGTCGATCCACGCGATCACGGCCGGTCAGCGGCGTCTCGATACTGTCGTGGCCTCCCGCGATCTCGTCGAGCCCGTCGCCGCCCACCTGCGCATGGCCAGCCAGGTAGCTGGCCGCTTCGCTCGTACGGGACAGCACCGCGAGCTCGCCGAGGTGGTCAGCGAGATCGCCGGGCTCGCGGCGTGGTTGCACTGGGACATGCAGGACCTCGGTTCGGCGCGCCGCTGCTACGACCTTGCGGTTGCCGCCGCACAAAGCAGCGGGAACCGGGTGCTCACGGCGTACATGGTGGGCAGCCTGGCGTCGTGCCTCGCCGAACAGGGCGACGGAATCGAGGCCCTCTACCTCCTGTCCGACGCCAGCACCCAACTTGGTCCCCGTCCGTCCGCCGTTGCGCAGGCGTGGTTGAGTTCGGTGACGGCAGTCGCCCACGCGTCAGCCAAGGACCAGAGGTCCGCCGACGCGGCGCTCGATCGAGCCGAGGCTGCGAGCGAACGCATCCCTGCGGAGGACCCACCGCCGTGGCCGTGGGTGCTCAACTTCGATGGTTCGAAGGTCGCGGCCTACCGGCTCTCCTGCTCCGTTCGGACCCGACGTCCGAGGTCGGCACTACGGGCCGCACTGGACGCGAGCAGCAGCCTTGCGTCCACGACCAAGCAAGCGGCCATGTGGCGTATGGATCACGCGGCCGCATACCTCCAGGTCGGTGAGATGGAGCGTGCCTTCGCGATCGCAACCGATCTGCTGGATGAGCGGGCGGGCCAGGCAAGCCCGCGCCTCGTGGCGCGCGCGAGGCAGCTTGCGCACACCCATGGCGGCCGCGGGCAGAGCTCCAGGGCGTGGCGGGAGCTGGACGAGCGATTGCGCGCCCGATCCCAAGGTCGCGCCATCTGATGCCCAGGATCGCGATCAGCGGGCACCGGGGCTTGCCGCCTGCGACCGCGCAGCTCGTACAGGACGCGCTGACCGTCGCGTTGGAGAGGGTCCCTGGGTCGAGCCTGGTGGGGGTGTCGTGCTTGGCCGATGGGGCCGACGCGCTGTTCGCGGAGGCGGTGCTCGCCCGGGGTGGGCGCCTAGCGGTAGTCGTGCCCGCGGTCGAGTACCGGGACGGGCTGCCGGCCGAGCACCACGCGACCTATGACCGCCTGCTGGACTCGGCCGAGGAGGTGCACCGGCTGGACTTCCAGGCATCGACCTCGGAGGCGCACATGGCGGCGTCGGAGCGGATGCTCGACCTCGCCGAGGAGCTGTTCGCGGTGTGGGACGGCTTGCCGGCTCGCGGTCATGGCGGCACCGCCGACGTCGTGGCGTCCGCGCGGCGGAGGGGGATGTCGCTGACCGTCGTCTGGCCGCCAGGCGCCCAGCGCGGCTGACGTCAGCACTCGGGGTCGTCGGGCGTGGCGTTCTCGCCTACGGCGCCGGCGTCATCCGGCGCTCGAGCGGCGCCAGTCCGGGTGTCCGCATCGTCCACATCGGCGGTCGGGGTGTCGGCGGGCTCGGTGGGCTTGGCCGCGTCCTCGGGCGTGTCGCCGTCGGGCGAGAGCGAAGGAACGGGGGATGGGGCCGTAGTGGAGACCGCGACCGGCATGGCCATCGGCTCGGCGTCCACCAGGGGGTAGTGGCAGGCGACGACATGGTCGACGCCGTCGGCGGTGACCCGGCGGAGGATGGGTTCTTCGTCGGTGCAGCGGGCTTGGGCTCGGGGGCAGCGGGTGCGGAAGCGGCAGCCGGACGGCGGTGACAAGGGTGACGGGAGGTCGCCGGCCAGGGCCGTGAGGGGGATGGGGATGTCGGGGTCGGGCTCGGGGACCGCCTCGATCAGGGCTGCGGTGTACGGGTGGGCGGGGCGGGCGTACAGGGAGTCGGCGGGGCCGACCTCGCAGAGCTTGCCCAGGTACATCACCGCGACCCGATCGCTGATGTTGCGGACCACGGCCAGGTCGTGGGCGATGAACACGATGGTGAGGCCGTGCTCGGCCTTCAGGTCTTCCAGCAGGTTGAGGATCTGGGCCTGGACCGAAACGTCCAGCGCCGACACCGGCTCGTCGCAGATCAGCACCGACGGCTGCAGGATGAGCGACCGGGCGATGCAGATGCGCTGGCACTGGCCGCCGGAGAACTCGTGCGGGCGGCGGTCGCCGGACGCCTCCGGGTCGATGCCGACCGAGCGCAGCGTGTCGGCCACCTTGTCGGCCGCGCCGTTCTTCCGGCCCCAGATGGCCAGGCCCTCGCCCACGATCTCGTTGACGCGGCGCCGGGGGTTCAGCGACGAGATCGGGTCCTGGTAGATCATCTGCATCTCGGGCCGCAGCTTGCGCAGCGCCTCCCGGTCGAGCGCGGAGAGGTCCTGGCCCGAGAACGTGACCCGTCCCGACGTCGGCCGGGGGGCGTACATGATGGCCTTCGCCGTGGTCGACTTGCCGCAGCCCGACTCACCGACCAGGCCCAGGGTCTCGCCCCGGGCCACGTCGAAGCTGACGTCCGAGACTGCCTGCACCCGGTCGTGGCGCCCGAGCCGGAACGTCACCACCAGGTTCTCGACCCGCAGGATGATGTCGTCGCGCTCCCGCAGCGCGGCCGTGCCGCTCCCCGCCACTACGAGGCCTCCTCTTCGGGGACGTAGGTGGTGACATCGAGCGTCGCGTCGGGCGTGACCGGCATGCCCGCGGCGTTCTCGCCGGCGGCCAGGTTGCGGCCCAGCGCCTCGCCGCCGCCCGGCGAGCCCACCGGGTAGAAGCAGGCGTGCTCGTGGCCCTGGCCCACGTCGATGAGCTGCGGTTGCTCCTCCAGGCAGCGGGCCTGGGCGTAGCGGCAGCGGGGGGCGAAGGCGCACGCCTCGGGCAGGGCGACCAGATCGGGCGGCCGCCCGGGGATGACCTGCAGCCGGGAATGCCCCGGGTTGGACATCCGCGGGATCGAGCGCAGCAGGCCCTCGGTGTAGGGGTGGCGCCGGTCGTGGAACAGCACCCGGGTCGGGCCCCGCTCCACCACCTTGCCCGCATACATGACCGCGATGCGGTCGGTGCGGCCGGCCACCACACCCAGATCGTGGGTGATGATGACGAGGCCCATGGCCCGCTCCCGCTGCTGGGTCTCCAGCAGGTCGAGGATCTGCTTCTGGATGGTGACATCCAGCGCGGTGGTGGGCTCGTCGGCCACCAGCAGGCGCGGCCCGCACGCCAGCGCGATGGCGATGGTGACCCGCTGGCGCATGCCCCCGGACAGCTGGTGCGGATAGGTCCGCAGGCGGGCCTCGGGTTCGGGGATGCCCACCGAGCGCAGCAGCGCGATCGCCGTGGCGCGGGCCTCGCTGCGGCTCATGTCCAGGTGGAAGCGCAGCGACTCGGTGATCTGGTCGCCGATCCGCATGGTGGCGTTGAGCGAGGTCATCGGGTCCTGGAACACGATGGCGGCCTCGACGCCCCACACGCTGCGCATGGCCTTGGCCGACAGGCCGACGAGGTCGCGCCCCTGTAGCCGCACCCGGCCGGAGATGGTGGCGTTGCGAGCCGAGACCAGCTGCAGGATCGAGCGGGCCAGCACGGTCTTGCCCGAGCCGGACTCGCCCACGATGCCGAGCGTGTGCCCGGCCTCCAGCCGCAGCGACACACCGTCGACCGCCACGACCTCGCCGCGCGGCGTGGCGAACGACGTGCGGAGGTCCTCGACGTCCAGCAGCGGCCCACCGTCGAACTTCCCAGGCCGGATCAAGCGGCGGGGGGTCACAGGTTGGAGTCCCGCACGTCCAGGCCGCGGCGCAAGGTGTCGCCCACGAAGTTCAGCGACAGGACGGTGAAGAACATGGCCCCGGCCGGGACCAGCGCCAAGTGGGCGGCCTCTTCCAGGTGCGGCTTGCTCGCGGCGATCATCCCGCCCCAGGTGGGATCGGGCGGCTCGACGCTTAGGCCCAGGATGGCGAGCGAGCCCTCGATCACGATCACCAGGCCCATGGCCACCAGGGCGAAGGCGGCCACCGCCGGGACGACGTTGGGGAGGATCTCCCGGAACAGGATGCGCGACTGCTTGGCGCCCAGCGTGTGGGCGGCGTGCACGAAGTCGCGCTGCGCGATCGAGAGCGTGTTCGCCCGCGACACCCGCGTGTAGATGGGGATGGACAGCGCCCCGATCAGCACCGAGATCACGGTGAGGCTGCGGCCCACGAAGGCCAGCACGGCCAGCAGCAGCACGAGGGCGGGGAAGGCGGCGATCACGTCGACGATCGCCATCACAACCCGCTCGGTGCGGCCCCGTACGTAGCCCACCGCGGTGCCGATGATGCCGCCGACGACCAGGCCGATGGTCACGGCCGACACGCTCACCACCAGCGACACCCGGGCCGCGTGCACCACCCGGGAGAGCTGGTCGCGGCCCAGCGAGTCGGCGCCCAGCGGGTGCTCGGCGGAGAAACCGGCGAAGCGGTCGATCACGTTGGGCCGGTTGGGATCGGGGAGCGGCAACCGGGTGGCGAACACCGCGCAGAACGCGACCGTGGCCAGCCAGGCCACCGCCAGCCAGAAGGCGACGCCTTTCTTCCCGCCCGCGCGGCGGAACCGCCAGCGCCGCCGGGCCCGCGGCCCGCTGCCCGCCGGGGCGGGGATGACGTCTAGCGATGGCTCGTCGTCGACGCCGAGACCGAGGACCCGGTCGGCGGCGTCGTCAAGTGGTTGCAGCGCTGCCATAGCGGATCCTCGGGTCGAGAACCGTGTAGAGGAGGTCGACGATGAAGTTGATGACGACGAAGGCGATGGCGATCACCAGGGCGCACCCCTGGACCATGATGAGGTCCCGCTGGAGGATGGAGTCAACCAGCAGCCGGCCCACCCCCGGGAGGGCGAACAGCGTCTCGATGATCACCGCCCCGCCGATGATGGTGGCGACCTGCAGGCCGACCACGGTCATCAGCGAGAACGAGCTGGGCCGTAGGGCGTGGCGGAACAGGATCCGCGAGGTCGGGATGCCCTTGGCGCGCGCCATGGTGATCGAGTCCTGCTGCAGCGTGGTGATCATGTCGGCCCGCAGCAGGCGGGTGTAGACGGCCATCTCGCCGACGGCCAGCGACAGCGCCGGCAGGATGGCGTGGCGCAGGTTGTCGATGGGGTCGGCGGTGAAGCGGACCCACCCCGTGGCCGGCAGCCACCCGAGCGTGACCGCGAAGACCAGGATGAGCAGGATCGCGACCATGAACGGCGGCAGCGCCAGCAGGCCGAAGCTGGCGCCGGTGACGACGCGGTCGGCCCGGCCCCCGGCCCGGAACGCCGACAGGGTCCCGAGCGGGATGGCGACGAGCAGCGCGATGAGCACCGCGAGGCCGCCGACCTCCAGGGTGACCGGCAGCCGCTCGAGGATGGCGTCGGCGACCTGCTGGTCGGTGCGGAACGACCGCCCCAGGTCGCCGCGGGCGACATCGCCCAGCCAGGCGCCGTACCGCACGAGCAGCGGGTCGTCGAGCCGGAGCTCCTCCCGCACGACCTCGACCGAGTCGGGGTCGTTGGCGTTGTCGGCGCCGAGGATCTGTATGGCCGGGTCGCCCGGGAGCAGGCTGGTCAGCAGGAACGTCAGGAACGACACGATCAGCAGCGTCGCCAGCATCGCCGGCAACCGCCTCAGCACCAGTCCCATCGGTCCCTCCCGACCTGCGTCCTGCTCCCGGGTATCACGGCCTCCTGGCTACTACTCGGTCCGCCAGACGAACGCCCAGTGGGTGGTGGCGCCGGGCGTGCCTATGCCGCGCACCCCGTCGGGGAAGGTCCAGCCGTCGACGTTCTTCACGTAGTTCTGGGCCGCCAGCACGGCCAGGGTGCTCCCGTAGTAGCTGAGCGGGAAGCCCTCGTTGATCGTCATCGAGATCTCCTCGACGAGCGCCTTCCGCTCGTCGAGGTCGCCCGAGGCGGCCAGCTCGGCCAGGTCCTCGTCGATCGTCGGATCGGTGAACCGGGTGAAGTTCAGCGGGCTCGGCAGTGTGAACGCGTTCCGCAGCGTGACATACGGATCCGCGTCGGCGCCGGCTCGGAAGCACTTGGCCTGGAAGTCGCCGGACAGCGCCTCCTGCACGTGGGTGGCCTGCTCGACCTGGCGCAGCTCGACCTGCACGCCGATCTCCTGCCAGAACGACTGGTACAGCGACGCCAGGTCCACCAGCACGGGCTCCGGCAGGCAGTCGTAGCGGAAGCTGACCGGCTCACCCGGGGCCTTGCCGTCGGACCGGCTGGGGTCGTTCACATACTCGTCGATGAGCTCCTGCGCGGCCTCGGGGTCGTACGCGGGCCAGGCGTCGGCCACCTCTTGCGAGTAGTACGGGCTGTCCTCGCTGAAGACCTGGGTCGACGGCGGGACCACGCCCGTGCCGCCCTGGACCTCGATGAGCTGCGCCTGGTCCTGGGCCAGCACCAGGGCGTGACGCACCCGCACGTCGTCGAGCGGGGGCTTGGTCGTGTTGAAGATGGTGGTGCCGGTGGTGTTGCCCAGGAACTCGTAGTTGTCGACGCCGTCGAGGTCGCGGGCGCGGATGCCCGTGCTCTGGCGCAGCGTCTGCATCACGTCGATGTCGCCGGTCTCCAGGCTGGACAGCCGGGTGTCCTCGTCGGGGATGGGCCGGAAGACGATCTCGTCCAGGTAGGGGAGGCCGTCCTGCCAGTAGTTCGGGTTCTTCTTGACCACCAGGCGGGAGTCGCGCTCCCAGCTGTCGAAGACGAAGGGCCCGGTGCCGACCGGCATCGACCCCGAGTTGGCACCGTTGGCGGCCGCCGCCGTGGGCGAGAACGGCCAGCCGGGGGCGCCGGCGAGGTTGTCGGGGAACCCGGAGTTGGGCGCCGGGAGCACGTACTTGTAGGTGAGGTCGTCGATGACCTCCAGCTGGGTGTCCCTCAAGATGCCGGCCGTGTTGGCGCCCGGCGCTATCAGGTACGTGTCGAAGATCGTCTTCATGGCCTGCGAGTTCAGCGGTGTGCCGTCGTGGAACTGCACGCCGGAGCGCAGCTTGACCGTCCACTCGGTGAAGTCGTCGTTGGGCTCGATGGACTCGGCCAGGTACGGGTGGATCTCGCCGTTCTCGTCCAAGCGCACCAGCGGGTCGTAGATCGCATACGCCACCGCGACCCCCGAGTTGGCGAAGTTGCCCGACCCGGGCTGCCACCCCGGCGTCTCCGCCTCGAGGCCCACCGTGATCGTGCCACCGGATACAGGCTCGCCCTGGTCCGACTGGTCGCTCTCCTCGCCGGTCGGCTCACCTCCCGCATCGTCGTCGTCGCCGCCACCGCAGGCGGCGGCGAGGGCGGTCAGGACCAGGAGAATGGCGAGCAACCTGCGCGCGCCTCCCCTGCTGTCTTTCGGTCCCACTCCTCGTCCCCCTGTGTTTGTGCTCGCCCCCAGAGTGACGAGCGGCACATCGATAGTAAAGCGAGTGTGCCACACCGGCAAACGGCAGGTGTGTGACTTTAGGCGTCTGATGGTGTGTCAGATCGACACGAGACCGGCGATCATGCGCTCGACCAGCTGCGCCACACGTTCGTCCAGGTCAGCCGGGTCACTGTTCAACTCCCCTGCGAAGCGCTCGCGGAACACCAGGTAGCCGTAGACGAGAGCGGACATGGCGATGTGCAGGGCGTCAGCGTCGATGTCGGCGGGGAGGGCGCCGTCGACCACGTCCCGGGCCAGCCGGCCCCGGGCACCTTCGAGGTCCGGGACGGCATGCAGGCTGTCGTCGCCGTCCAGGGTCAACAGCGTGGCCAGCATCGCGGCTCGCCGATGGCCGACGAACGTGCGCAGGAAGCGGCTGTAGCGGGCGGCGGCCGGCAGGCCGAAGCCGGGGGCGGAGTCGCCGAGCCGCTGCTCGGCGTCGGCGCGCAAGGCGGCCCGCAGCAGGTCGCGGCGCGAGCCGAAGTAGTGGTACACGAGCCCCCGGTTGACGCCCGCCTCCTCGGCTACCTCCCGCAGGTTCAGCCCTGCGAGCACGCCGTTGCGCTCGACGAGGGCGAGCGCAGCCTTCTGCAGGGCCGCCTCCGTGGCGGCGCGGTCAGGCGGGCGAGGCGAGCGGGTGGGCATCGGCCCCTATGTTGACAGATTTGCACGACGCGTCGCGCAGGTACCACTACGTACGGCGTTGGGCGGAGGCCCATGGTGGAGTGGGAGCCCAGGATTGCTACTATCGGCGTAGGAGAAATTGACCGCTGATCGCAGTCCGGAGGGACCGCTCATGGCAGTCGCCGATCTCGACCTGGGGCGCTACAAGCTCGGCTGGGCCGACGAGGAGAACTACGTCTTCAAGCCCAAGAAGGGCCTGTCGGAGGACATCGTCCGCGAGATGTCGTGGATGAAGGGTGAGCCCGACTGGATGCTCGACTACCGCCTCAAGTCGCTGAAACACTTCGAGCGCCGGCCCATGCCCACCTGGGGCGGCGACATGTCGGAGATCTACATCGACGACATCTACTACTACGTCAAGCCGACCGAGACGCAGGTCGACGAGTGGGACGAGCTGCCCGAGTCGATCAAGAAGACGTACGAGAAGCTGGGCATCCCCGAGGCCGAGCGCAAGTACCTGGCCGGCGTCACCGCGCAGTACGAGAGTGAAGTCGTCTTCCACCGCAACCGCGAGGACCTCGCGCGCCAGGGCGTCCTCTTCACCGACATGGACACCGCGCTGCGCGAGCACCCCGACCTGGTCAAGCCCTACTTCGGGACCATCATCCCCAAGAACGACAACAAGTTCGCCGCGCTCAACTCGGCCGTGTGGTCGGGCGGCTCGTTCATCTACGTGCCGCCGGGGGTCGAGGTGGAGATGCCGCTGCAGGCCTACTTCCGCATCAACGCGGAGAACATGGGCCAGTTCGAGCGGACGCTGATCATCGCCGACGAGGGCGCGAAGGTCCACTACATCGAAGGCTGCTCGGCGCCGGTCTACACCACCGACTCGCTGCACTCCGCGGTGGTCGAGATCGTCGTGAAACCCAGTGCCCGGGTCACCTACACGACCATCCAGAACTGGTCGGCGAACGTGTTCAACCTGGTGACCAAGCGGGCCCGGGTGGAGGCCGAGGGCCACATGGAGTGGATCGACGGCAACATCGGCTCGCGCCTCACCATGAAGTACCCGTCGGTGTACATGGTCGGCCCCAAGGCCTCGGGCGAGGTGCTGTCGGTGGCCTACGCCGGTCCGGGCCAGCACCAGGACGCCGGGGCCAAGATGGTCCACGCCGCCCCGGAGACCACGTCCAAGATCGTGTCCAAGTCCATCTCCAAGGACGGCGGCCGCACCTCGTACCGGGGTCTGGTCCGCATCGAGGACGACGCCTACGGCTGCAAGAGCCACGTGCAATGCGACGCGCTGATCCTCGACGAGGACTCGGTGAGCGACACCTTCCCCTACATGGAGGTCGGGGCCCGCGACGCGGTCGTCGGCCATGAGGCCACCGTGTCCAAGGTGGCCGACGAGCAGCTCTTCTACCTCATGTCCCGCGGCCTGTCGGAGGAGCAGGCCATGAGCATGGTGGTGAACGGCTTCATCGAGCCGGTCACCCGCACACTGCCCATGGAGTACGCGGTGGAGTGGAGTCGGCTCATCGAGCTCCAGATGGAGGGATCGGTCGGCTGAACCGGCCCCGGGGCCGCCGCGACGGCCCTGGTGCCTGGCACAATGGTCCGGTGCCGATGCGCCAGGACTGCAAGCATTTCGAGTCACGCACCTACCGCAACGGGGAGACCGTGCGGAAGTGCGATCTCGACCTCGCGCCCGAGGCGCCATGGCGGTGCCCGGAGAACTGCCCGCGCTATGAGCGGCGCATCGCGGACGTCAACTGGTCCCACGGCTCGCTGGTCACGCCCAAGACGCCGGACGAGCCGCTCGACGCGCTCGACCGGGGTGACAACTCGGTGGCCCGGCTGCTGGACGAGGCGGAGGAGATCGTCAACGCCGCGGGGCCCGACATTATGGCCGAGGTTCAGGCCGAACAGCAGCGGGCCAGCGGCTCCCGCTGGCGCATCTGGCGGCGTCGCAAGAACGACTAGCGGCCCGCTCACACGCCTCGCTGGAACCGTGCGCCGGGCCGCCCCGGCGGGGTTGTCCGCCAGGGGGCTGCGGCACGCGTAGCATCCCGAGCGAAGGCAGATCCCGATAGCTGGAGTCGGGTGTCGAGTCGCTGGAGGTCGGAACGGTCGTGACACGCGGGGTGGCAGCGGGAGCGCTGATGGTCGGGGCGCTGGTCCTCCTGGGGGCCTGCGGCGACGACGACAGCAGCACGCCCGCGACCGCGCTCGACGACGACGACACCACCGACACGACCGCCACGACCGAGGATGAGCTCGTCGCCGCCTACGAGGCGAGCTGGAACGACTTCATCCGGGCCGGCGACCCGCCTCAGCCCGACGCTCCCTTCCTGGCGGACCACACCACGGGCGAGGCCCTCACCGCGGTCCAGAACCTGCTTCGGAGCTACGAGGCAGAGGGTGTGGTCATGCGCGGGACGTATGACTTCAATGCCACGGTCGCCGACAGCGGCGAGCGGGAGGCGACGGTCCACGACTGCGGTCTCAATCAGCTGCAGGCGGTGACGGCCGCCACCGGCGAGGTGGTGGACCAGTCCGACGACGTGCCGGACGGGTTGATCGCCGCCCTCGTGCTGGAGGACGGCGAGTGGAAGGTCACGAGCCTGCAGAACAGCGAAGAGGTGTGCGCGGATGCATAGGGGCTGGGGCAGGGCTGCGGCGGTCGGCGTCGTGGCCGTGATGGCGATGAGCAGCGGGGCGACCGGCGTGGCCGCGCTGGACGACCCGTCCGGGGGCCACAACGTCGGCGACCGCGCCGGCGCGCAGAACAACGGCAGCACGGCGACCGGCACCGCCCAGACCGGCGGCGACGGCTACGTCGACCCGCCGGAGGGCGCCGACGACGGGTCGGACGGGCCGAACTGCACGACGAGTGACGGCACGCCGGGCTACCTCCACTACCAGGGCCTGCAATACACCACGATGGAGGAGCAGCGCACCGAGATCCGTCCGGAGGAGCAGCGACCGGGCGTGTACCTCCACATCTACTGCAACGACGAGTACATCGGCTTCGACTTCTTCCCCGAAGGCCAGGCCGTGCAGGTCGACCCGTGGTCGCTGGCCCGCCGCGTGACCATCAGGCCACCGGCTCCGGTCATCCATACCAGCCCGGACGCCGGCGACCAGCTGGTGGGCCTCACGTCCTGGTACTGGGTCGAGACCTGGCAGCCGATCCGCCGGAGCACGTCCGCGGGCAACGTGAGGGTCACGGTCACCGCCACGCCGACGTCGCTGGTCATCGACCCGGGCGACGGCAGCGGCACCATCACCTGTGAGAACCCGCCCGCCTACGACCCGGCGGTGCCCGCGGCGGAGCAGTCGTCCCCGTGCACCCACGTCTACCAGCGGGCGGCCGGCGTCACCGCCACCGCCACGCTCGTGTACGAGACGTCGTTCACGTCCAACGTGGGCGCCGGGGGCCCGCTGGGAACGATCGAGCCCGACTCCACCGTTGCCCTCACCGTGCGGGAGGCGCAGGCCATCAACACCTGAGCCCGGGTGGGTGACCCCGGCCGGGGGTCACCCGGGTAGGCTGACCTTTCCCTGCACGCGGCCCCGCCCTCGGCGGGCGAGCTGCGAAAGGATCGACGCTGAGCAATTTCACCCCCGCCGCCTCTGCCGCGCTCGACGGTCCCAGCTGGCTGCAGGAACGCCGGGCCGCGGCCGCGGCTGCCTTCGCCGCCGCCGACCTGCCGACCACCGACGAGGAGGTCTGGCGCTACAGCCGCATCGACCGGCTCGACCTCGACGCCTACGTCCCCGCCGACGGAGTGGACGGCGCGCGGCCCGAGGGCGTGCAGGCGTTGGTCGATGCCGTGGACCGGCCGGCCGCCACGGTGGTCGTGCGCAACGGTCGGGTGGTGGAGGTCTCGCTCGGCGAGTCCGCGGCCAAGGGCGTGGTGGTGGCGGCCGCGGGCGACGGGCACGCCGCGCTGGTGGGCGCGGCCCTGGCCGATCCGCCGGACGTGTTCGCCACGCTCAACGACGCCTTCGTGGTCGAGCCGGTGGTGGTGGACGTACCCGCGGGCGTGGTGGTGCCGGGACCGGTGGTCGTGGTGCACATCACCGAGGGCGAGGGCGTCGCCGCCTTCCCCCGGCTGGTGGTGCGGGCCGGCGACGACAGCGAGGTCTCGGTGCTGGAGATCCAGGCGTCCGGCCCCAGGTCCGCCCTGGTGATGCCGGTGACCGAGATCCTGGTGGGGCGGGCCGCACGGGTCGGGCACGTGACCGTGCAGCAGCTGGGCCTGGCGACCTGGCAGCTGGGCCTGCAGGTCTCGCAGGTGGCGGCGGAGGCGACGATCCGCTCCACCAGCATCGGCTTCGGCGGCGACTACGCCCGGCTGCGGACCGACTGCCGCATGCTGGGCCGGGGCGCCACCGGCGAGCTCGACGCCGTCTACTTCGGCGAGGGCACCCAGACCCTCGACTTCCGCACGTTCCAGGACCACGTCGCGCCCGACTGCACCTCCAACCTGCTGTTCAAGGGGGCCGTGGGCGGCCAGTCCCGGTCGGTGTACACGGGCATGATCCGGGTGGGGAAGGAGGCCCGGGGCACCAACGCCTTCCAGACCAACCGCAACGTGAAGCTGTCGGAGGGCGCGTGGGCCGAGTCGGTCCCCAACCTGGTGATCGAGAACAACGACGTGCGCTGCAGCCACGCCTCCGCGGTCGGGCCGGTGGACGAGGATCAGCTCTTCTACCTCGAGAGTCGAGGGGTGCCCACCGACGAGGCCGAGCGGCTCATCGTGGGCGGCTTCTTCGACGAGGTGTTGAGCCGGTTGCCGGTGGCCTCGGTGGTGCCGCTCCTGCGGGAGACGATCGGCGCCAAGTTCGCCCGGAAGGACGCGTGATGGCCAAGGTCCCGCTCTGCCCCCTGGACGAGCTGGCCCCGGGCACCGCCCGCCACTTCGACGTGGGCCGGCACCAGCTCGCGGTGGTGCGCCTCGACGACGACGTCTACGCCCTCCACGACGTGTGCTCGCACCAGGAAGTGCCCCTGTCCGAAGGGGAGATCGACACCGACGAGCGTTCGATCGAGTGCTGGAAGCACGGCAGCCAGTTCGACCTCGTCACCGGCGAGCCGCTGTCGCTGCCGGCGACCAGGCCGGTGCCGGTCTACGACGTTCGAGTGGACGACGGGATGATCGTGGTGGTGCTGCCCGATGAGTGACGCCCACGTGCTGGAGATCGCGGACCTGCGGGCCGGCGTGGCCGGCAAGGAGATCCTGCGCGGCCTCGACCTCGTGGTCCGCTCGGGTGAGGTCCACGCGGTGATGGGCCCGAACGGGTCGGGCAAGTCCACGCTGGCGCATGTCCTCATGGGCAGGCCCGGCTACGAGGTGCTGGGCGGGTCGGTCACGCTCGACGGCGTGGACTTGCTGGCATTGACCCCGTGGGAGCGGGCGCAGGCCGGGCTCTTCCTGGCCCTGCAGTACCCGACCGAGGTCCCGGGCGTGTCGCTGCACGACCTGCTGGCCTCGGCGCTACGGGCGGCGGGCCGCGACCCCGAGGGCGTCGAGGCGGCCATGCGGGTGGAGGCCGAGCGGCTCGCGCTCGACCCCCGGCTCATCGACCGGCCCCTGAACGTGGACCTGTCCGGCGGCGAGAAGAAGAAGAACGAGACGCTGCAGCTGGGCGTGCTCCACCCGGCCATCGCGGTGCTGGACGAGCTGGACTCGGGCCTGGACGTGGACGCGCTGCGGGCCACGTCGCGGCGCATCGAGGCCGCCACCCAGCCGGTCGACGGGATCCCGGGGCTGGGCGTGCTGGCCATCACCCACTACAGCCGGCTGCTGCACGAGCTGCGGGCCGACCAAGTGCACGTGCTGGCCAAGGGCACCATCGTCCGCTCGGGCGGCCCCGAGCTGGCGCTGGAGCTGGAGGAGCGGGGCTACGCCGGCCTCCTCGGCGCCGAGCTGGCGGGCGAGCCCGACGAGGGCAGCCCGGTCAGCGTCCGCCCGACCGTCGACGACCCCTTCGGCGGCCCGGGTCCCTTCGGCAAGTCCGGCCTGTAGGGCGGTCGCGCGCCCTTCGGTGGGGCGCGACCCGTTGGGCGACTCGGATCGCTCGGCGGGTGTGGGCTGTGGAGGCATCGTGGGCGGGCGCGGCCCGTTCAGTGGGTCGGGTCGGCTTCGGGAGGGCTGTGGGCCGTCGCCGACGCCTTCGGCGGCCCGGGCCCCTTCGGCAAGTCCGGCCTGTAGGGCGGTCGCGCGCCCTTCGGCGGGGCGCGACCCGTCGGGCGACTCGGGTCGCTCGGAGGGCGTGGGCTGTGGAGGCATCGTGGGCGGCCGCGGCCCGTTCCGTGGGTCGTGTCGGCTTCGGGAGGGCTGTGCCGTCGCCGACGCCTTCGGCGGCCTCGGGGCCTTCGGCGAGTCCGGCCTGTAGGCCGGGAGTGGCTCTACGCCGGTAGGGGACGTAGGCCGAGGTCGGTGGCCACCCACTCGGCTTCTGCGCGTAGGCCGGCGATCCACTCGCGGTCGGACGGGCGGCCTCGGGATTCCAGGACCCCGGCCAGGGCGGTCTGGGTCCAGGCCACCCAGGGGCGGGCGCGGAGCGCGGTGTGGAGGCGTAGGGCGGACAGCAGGTTGCGCTCGGCTTCGGCCCACTCGCCCTCGGCGGCGGCCAGGCGGCCCAGGTGGAAGGCGGCGGCGCCCACGAATGTGCGGTAGCCGAAGCCGCACACCAGGTCGGCGTGCGGTGCCAGCCACGCCCGGGCGCGGGGGTCGCCCGACAGGGCGGCCAGGCCCAGCTCGTGGAGCGCAGCGAGCGAGGGGGACGGCGCGAGCGGCGGGGGCGCAGGCGCGGCGGAGGCGTCGGTCCAGAGATGAGCGAGGACGGAGCGGTGGCGGTCCGCCGCCGCGCCGGGGATGGCAGCGAGGGCGGCCTGCGCTTCGGCGAAACGGCCGGCGCGGGCCAGGCGGGCGGCGCGATGCTCGGCCAGCATGGCCTCAGCGACGGGAAAGTCAGGAGACCCGGGGGCGGCCAGCGACTCCAGGGTGGCCATGGCCTCGTCCACCGCGTCGTCGTCGCCCAGGTAGGCGGCAGCCATGGCCTGCTCGTGGGCGGCGCGGATCCGGAAGCTCGGCTCATCGGCCGCGTCGGCCAGGGTGGCCAGCTCGGCGGCGAGGGCCCGGCGCTCGTCCAGGCGGGCGGCGTCGTCC
>DASRJN010000601.1:0-8139 GCA_035649455.1 Acidimicrobiales bacterium | reverse complement strand
TCGCTTCTGGGACGACGATCTCGGTGACGACGACGTCCCGCAAGCTCACACGCCCCCGGGCGGATACCGAGCCGCCGACTACCGGCACTGGGAGGCTGACGACGTCACGACCCCAGAGCCGGAGCCGCCGGTCACGGAGCCGCCTCCTCCCGGGGTGGGGCGGGCGCCCAATCCTCCGCCCGCCCCCGCCGCCGCCCCCGCGCTGCCGCCGCCGAGCCCACCGGTGGCCGTGGAGGTGGCGGCGGCGTTCGCCGCCGGGCTGGTGGCGGCGTGCCTGGTGCTGGTGGCGCTGCGGTGGCCGCATCCGCCTTCGGACGGGGGGCCGCTGGCGGCCCTGGACGCCTCCGTCAACCGGGCGGTGGCCGCCGATCGCGTCCTGTCCGTCGCCACGTGGGTCGAGAACCTGGCGACGCTGCTCGTCGTGGGCGGCGCCTGCTTTCGCCTGTATGTCAGCCGGCCGGCCATCACGGGAAGGGGAGCGTCGGAGCCGACGCTCGTGGCCGCATCGCTGCTGGGCATCGCCGCCTGCGTGCTGTCCGTGCCGCTCCGAGCGATGGTCGTCAGCGGCCGAGGACTGCCGGCCGCCGGCGACCTCGACGCGCTCGGGTTGGCGGCCACGAGCCGGTTCGGGGACGCCGCCTGCGTCCGCCTCCTGGCCTTGGTCCTGTTCGCGGTGGCCCTGGCCCGGCCGCCCCAGGGCTGGGGGCGGAGGGTGTTCGCGGTGGGTGGGGCGGGCAGCGTGGTCGGCTTCCTGTCGGTCTCGCGGGTGACGCTGGAGCGCGTGGCGTGCGCGGCCGCCGGGCTGGTGGCGCTGGCCTCGTTCACCTTCGTGGGGCATCCGCAGGCCAGCCGGCCGCGGGGGTTCCTGCTCGTGTCGCAGGCGGTGCACGTGACCGCGGCCGCCGTGTGGTTCGGGGGCGGGGCTCTGCTGGCCCTGGAGATCCAGCGACGCTGGCGCCACGACTCGCCCCGGGCCATGGCCGAGACGATCGACCGCTTCAGCACGCTGGCGGGCGTGTCCGTGGCCCTCGTAACCATCACCGGGATCGTGCTGGCCCACTCCCAACTGGCCTCGCCCGAGTCACTGGTGACCTCCCACTACGGCCGGGCGCTGCTGGTCAAGCTGGCCTTCGTGGGACTCGTCGCCGCCATCGGGGCCTACAACCACTCCCGGCTGGTGCCCGCCATCGTCGAGCGGAGCGACACGGTCGCCTGGCGCCACCTCGGCTGGACCACGGCCGCGGAGGCGACGCTCATCGTCGTGGGCGTGCTGGTGATGACCGCCGCCATGACCAGCGGAGGGATCTAGCTGCGCCCGCCCCTCGTCACGCGGCGCCGTAGACCGGCGTGGGGTCCGGGGCTCGGGCCAGCAGATCGTCCACCACCGGGCCCAGCTCCTCGGGATCCCAGCGGGCGCCCTTGTCGATCACAGGTCCGTGCTGCCAGCCGTCGGCGATCGACACCTTGCCCCCCTCGACCTCGAACACCCGGCCGCTGACGTGGGCGGACGCGGATGATCCCAGCCACACCACCAGCGGGGCGACGCTGTCGGGGGACATGGCGTCGAAGGCGCCGGACGCCGTGGGCGCGGCCATCATGTCCGCGAAGACGGTCTCGGTCATCCGTGTGCGGGCGGACGGGGCGATGGCATTGGCGGTCACTCCGTAGCGGCCCAGCTCGGCCGCCTGGACCAGCGTGAGCGCGGCGATCCCTGCCTTGGCCGCGCTGTAGGCGCCCTGGCCCACCGAGCCCATCAGCCCGGCACCCGACGACGTGTTGACGATGCGGGCATCGACCGCCTCGCCCGCCTTGGCCCGGGCCCGCCAGTGCTCGGCCGCGAAGCGGGCGGTGGCGAAGTGGCCCTTGAGGTGGACCCGCACGACCGCGTCCCACTCGTCCTCCCCGCACGAGACCACCATCCGGTCCCGCACGAAGCCGGCGTTGTTCACCAGGACGTCGAGCCGGCCGTAGCTCTCGACCGCCGTCGCCACCAACCGCCGAGCCCCGTCCCAGTCGGCCACGTCGTCGCCGTTGACCACCGCCTCGCCCCCGGCCGCCACGATCTCGTCGGCCACCTCCCGGGCGGGGGAACCGGACCCGCCCGTGCCGTCCAGCTCGGCGCCGATGTCGTTCACCACGACGCGCGCGCCCTGGCGGGCAAACTCGAGGGCGTGGGCCCGGCCGAGACCCCGGCCGGCCCCGGTGACGATGACGGCGCGCCCGGCGCAGATCCCGGTCATGGGCGCATGATGGCACAATCTGACGGGTCGTCAGCTTTGCCAGGAGGGGACGAGACCATGCGCTACGGCGTCACGATGTTCGCCACCGACGTGTCGATCGACGTGGTCGAGCTGGCCCGGGCGACCGAGGGGCGCGGCCTCGCCTCGCTGTGGCTGCCGGAGCACACCCACATCCCCAGCAGCCGCAAGACGCCGTACCCCGGGTCGGCGAGCGGCAACCTGCCCGAGGAGTACTGGCGGGCGCTCGACCCGTTGGTGGCCCTGGGCGCGGCCGCCGTCGCCGCCCCCACGTTGCGGCTGGGGACCGGCATCCTGCTCGCCGCCCAGCGCGATCCCATCGTCACGGCCAAGGCCGTGGCGTCGCTCGACCACGTGTCGGGCGGCCGGCTGTCGCTGGGCGTCGGCTTCGGCTGGAACGTCGAGGAGATGAACGACCACGGCGTCGACTTCGGGCAGCGCCGGGCGGTGGGCCGCGAGCACATCCTCGCCATGCAGGCGCTGTGGCGGGACGACGAGGCGTCGTTCGCCGGCGACCACGTGTCGTTCGGGCCGTCCTGGTCGTGGCCCAAGCCGGCGCAGCGGGACTCGGCGGGCCGGCCCTCCGTGCCGGTGCTGGTGGGTGGCGGTGCGGGGCCGAAGCTGTTCTCGGCGGTGGCGGAGTACGGGTCGGGCTGGATCCCCATCGGCGGCGCCGGGATGACCGCCGCCCTGCCCCGCCTGCGTGAGGCGGTGGCGGCCGCCGGGCGGGACCCGGACGGGCTGGAGATCGTGCCGTTCTTCGTCCTTCCCGACGCGGGCAAGCTCGACCACTACCAGCAGATCGGCTGCACCGAAGTGGTCTTCGGCCTGCCGTCTGCGCCCCGGGACCCGGTGCTGCGCGTGCTCGACCGCTATGCCGAGCTCGTGGCCGCCCGGGCGTGAACATCCACCTCAGCGCGGTCGAGTACCTGGCCGTGCTGGCGGCCGTCACCGTCGGCTCGGCGGTGCAGGGCACGCTGGGCTTCGGGTCCAACCTGCTGGCCGTGCCGGTGCTCGCCCTGTTCGAACCGGCGGCGGTGCCCGCGGCCACCACGATGATGGCGGTCCCCCTGGCCAGCAGCATGGCGCTGGCCGAGCGGGGCCACGTGGACTGGCACGGCGTGGGCTGGCTCATGGTGGGCAGGATCCCGGGAACTGTGGTGGGAGCGGCGATCGTGGCGGTGGTGGCCGCCAGCACGCTGTCGGTGCTGGCCGGTGCGGCGGTGCTGGTGGCGGTGGCGCTGAGCGTCGTGACCACCACGGTGGTCGTGAACCGGCGCACCACGGTGGCCGCGGGGGTGGCCTCGGGCACCATGGGGACGGCCACATCGATCGGCGGGCCGCCGCTGGCGCTGCTGTACCAGCACCACGAGGGGCCGGTCCTCCGCTCGACCTTGGCCGTCACCATCGGCATCGGCACGGTCATCTCCCTGGGCGGCCAGGCGCTGGCCGGGGCGGTCCACGGCTGGCAGCTCCTGCTGGCGCTGTCCCTGCTCCCCGGCGTCGGGACCGGCCTGCTCCTGGGCCGCGTCGTCTCGCGCCGGCTGGACGAGCGCTGGCTCCGCCCCGCGGTCCTGGCCTTCGCCACCGCCGCCGCCCTCCTGGCCATCAGCCGAGCGCTCACATGAGCGACTCGCTCGACGACTTCCGGGCCTTGAGCGATCCGGGGCGGCGGCGGATGGTGGAGCGGCAGGGCGACTACTTCGTGGTCGAGGGGAGCTTTGCGCTCGACGCGCTGCTCGCCTCGGACTACCGCATCCGGACGGTGCTGGTGGCCGAGCGCAAGGCGGACGAGGTGCGGGCCCGGGTGGGATCCCGGGCGCCTGTCGTGGTCCGGCCGGAGGATGAGGTGGCGGGCATCGCCGGGTTCGCCTTCCATCGCGGCGTGCTGGCGTCGGCCGACCGGCGCCCGGTGCCCGAGCCTGCCGAGCTGCTGGCGGGGGCGCGGTTGGTGGCGGTGGTCGAGGGCCTGGGTGACCACGAGAACCTGGGCGCGCTGTTCCGCAACGCGGCGGCCTTCGGGGTCGACGCCGTGCTACTCGATCCCACCACGGCCGACCCGCTGTACCGGCGCAGCGTGCGGGTGTCGCTGGGGCACGTCCTGCGGGTCCCCTGGGCCCGGCTCCCGAGCCTGCCCGGCGGGCTCGCGGTGGTCCGGGAGCACGGCCTGGCGCCGGTGGCGCTGACCCCGGCCGCGGACGCCGAGCCGATCGACGCCCTCGGGAGGGATCCTGGGCGGGTTGCCCTCCTGCTGGGCGCCGAGGGCTCCGGCCTCACCCCGGCGACGCTCGGCGCCGCCGATCGCCGGGTGCGCATTCCGATGGCCGCGGGCGTGGACTCGCTGAACGTGGCCACGGCCGCGGCGATCGCCTTCCACCGACTCGCTCGCTAGGGGCAGCATGGGGGCATGGCGCCCACCCACGACGTTCTCAACCAGCCGCCCCCGTTGCAGGACTACGACGTGTTCGCGGCCGACGCCGCCCTGGTCGAGGCGACCGAGCGGGAGGGCGCGGGCTGGGCGCTGGAGGACCTGGCCGCCCTCGGGCGCCTGGCCGGGTCGCCCGAGGCCATCGCCTGGGGGTTCGAGGCCAACCGCCACACCCCGGAGCTGCGCACCCACGACCGCTTCGGGAACCGGGTCGACGAGGTCGCCTTCCACCCCGCCTACCACGAGCTGATGCAGGTGTCCGTCGGCCACGGCCTGGCCGGGGCGGCGTGGGCGGTGGACCGGCCCGGCGCGCACGTGGCCCGCGCCGCCGGGTTCATCATCTGGCAGCAGGTCGATCCCGGGCACTTCTGCCCGGTGTCGATGACGTACTCGGTGGTCCCGGCGCTGCGGCACCAGCCCGACCTGGCCCGCGAGTGGGAGCCGCAGCTGGTGGCCCGGGCCTATGACCCCCGCAACGTGCCCGCCCCGGAGAAGCCGGGCGTGCTGGCGGGCATGGGCATGACGGAGAAGCAGGGCGGCTCGGACGTTCGGGCCAACACCACCCGGGCCGAGCCGGCCGGGGACGGGTCGTGGCTCCTCACCGGGCACAAGTGGTTCTGCTCGGCGCCGATGTGCGACGTGTTCCTCATGCTCGCCCAGGCGCCTCAGGGCCTGTCGTGCTACCTGGTGCCCCGGTGGCTGCCCGACGGCGACCGCAACGCCGGGTTCCGCCTCCAGCGGCTCAAGGACAAGCTCGGCAACCGGTCGAACGCCTCCAGTGAGATCGAGCTCGACCAGGCGGTGGCGTGGCCGGTCGGCGAGGAGGGCCGCGGCGTCCGCACGATCATCGACATGGTCGGGCACACCCGGCTGGACTGCGTGCTCGGCGCCACCAGCACGGTCCGCCAGGCCACCGCCCAGGCGCTGCACCACGCGGCGCACCGGTCCGCCTTCGGCAAGGTGCTGGTCGACCAGCCGCTGATGCGGGTCGTGCTGGCCGATCTGGCGGTCGAGTCCGAGGCGGGCACCCTGACGGCGCTGCGGTTGGCCCGGGCGTTCGACGACGCGGCCCGGGGCGACGAAGGCGCCGACGCGTTCCGGCGGGTGGCGTGCGCCGTGGCCAAGTACTGGGTGTGCAAGAGGCAGCCCACGGTGGTGGGGGAGGCCCTCGAGTGCCTGGGTGGCAACGGCTACGTCGAGGAGTCGGTCATGCCGCGGCTGTTCCGGGAGAGCCCGCTGAACGGCATCTGGGAGGGGTCGGGCAACGTCATCTGCCTTGACGTCCTGCGGGCCCTGGCCCGGGAACCCCTGGCGCTCGATGCCTTCCTGGCCGAGCTGGACGCCGCGGCCGGCGCGGATCGCCACCTGGATGCCGCCGTGGCCCGGGTGCGGGCCGAGCTGGGCGACCTCGACGGCATCGAGGCGCGGGCCCGCCGGGTGGTCGAGGCCATGGCGCTGGCCCTGCAGGGCAGCCTGCTGGTGCGCTTCGGTCAGCCCGCGGTGGCCGACGCGTTCTGCGCGTCGCGCCTGGCAGGGGACGAGGGTCTCGCCCTCGGGACCCTGCCGCCGACGGTGGACGTGGGCACGATCATCGAGCGCGCGCAACCCAAGATTCCCTGACCTGTGGTCAGGATGTAGTGCGGCGACGGCTCCAGCGCGCGTAGGCTGCGCGCTCGGTGGGCGATCTGTCAGCCCAAGGGGGAACTCTATGCGTAGTCGCCTAATCGCGGGTCCTGTCGCGGCTCTCGTGTTCGCTGGTGCGGTCCTCGCCTTCATGGCGTCACCAGCAAGCGCGGGAGACGACGATCACTCGCATCAGATCGCGGTAGGAAACGTACGCCTCAGCGGAGCCAATGAAGTGCCTGCCGCGGATCCCGACGGGTTCGGTCGCTTCCGGTACATCGCGGCCGGCGACAAGCTGTGCTACATCCTGTCGGCGTTCAACATCGATCCGCCTCTGGCGGCTCACATCCACGCCGGTGCGGCGGGGGTCAACGGTGGCATCGTCGTCATGCTGGAGGTACCCGACCACGTGTCGGCGGCCTGCATCACGGCCGAGCCTGATTCCTCCCTCAACAGCATCATGGTGCTGACCCAGGAGGAGCTCGACGCCATCATCGCCAACGAAGCCGGGTTCTACGCCAACGTTCACACGGCACCGTTCCCGGCCGGCGCGATCCGCGGCCAGCTCCGCTGAGCCGTAGCCACTGAGCGTCGGGGTGGTGGTGGGGGGACCACCCCGACCCCGGGGAGGACGCTCAGTGGCGACAACACCAGCCGGGAGGACCCGAGGTGGTCAGAGGCGTTCCACGATCGTGACGTTGGCCTGGCCGCCGCCCTCGCACATGGTCTGGAGGCCGTAGCGACCGCCGGTGCGCTCCAGTTCGTTGAGCAGGGTGGTCATCAGGCGGGCTCCGGTGGCGCCCAGGGGATGGCCGAGGGCGATGGCGCCGCCGTTGACGTTGACCTTGTCCGGGTCGGCGCCGGTGTCCTTGGCCCAGGCGATGACGACCGAAGCGAAGGCCTCGTTGATCTCGACTAGGTCGATGTCGTCGAGGCTCAGGCCCGTGCGGGCCAGCGCGTGGGCGGTGGCGGGGATGGGCGCGGTCAGCATCCACACGGGGTCGGCGGCCCGCACCGACAGGTGGTGGACGCGGGCGCGGGGCGTCAGCCTGTGGTCGGCCAGGCCCCGCTCGTTGACGACCAGCAGCGCGGCCGAGGCATCCGAGATCTGGGAGGCGCACGCGGCGGTGACCCGGCCGCCCTCGGACAGCGGAGGCAGTGAGCGGATCTTGGTCCAGTCCGGCTCCCGGGGTCCCTCGTCGGCGGCGCAGTCGCCCAGCGGGACGATCTCGGCCTCGAATCGGCCCTCGGCCCGGGCCTTCAGCGCCCGCTCGTGCGAGCGGACCGCGAACTCCTCCATGTCCTCCCGGCTGATCTCCCAGCGCTCGGCGATCATCTCGGCCGAGGCGAACTGGCTCAGCTCGCCGGTCCCGTAGCGGGCGACCCAGCCCGACGAGCCGGTGAACGGGTCGTCGAAGCCGAACTCGGCGCCCACGGTCATGGCCGACGAGATGGGGATCTGCGACATTTGCTGCACGCCGCCCGCCACCACCACGTCCATGGTCCCCGACAACACCGCCTGGGCCGCGAAGTGCAGCGCCTGCTGTGACGATCCGCACTGGCGATCCACCGTGGTGCCGGGCACGTGCTCCGGCAGGCCTGCAGCCAGCCAGGCGGTGCGGGCGATGTCGCCGGCCTGGCCGCCGATGGTGTCGACACAGCCGAACACCACGTCCTCGACCGCGGCCGGGTCGATGCCGGTGCGCGACACGAGCGCGGCCAGGCTGTGGGCGCCCAGGTCGGCGGGATGGACCTGCGCCAGCCCTCCGCCCCGGCGCCCGACCGGCGTGCGCACTGCGTCGACGATGTAGGCCTCGGCCATGGTGTGGT
>DASRJN010000600.1:0-5642 GCA_035649455.1 Acidimicrobiales bacterium | reverse complement strand
GGCGATGTTAGGTCGCGGGAACCGCGTATCCGGGCCATACCTCCGGGCTCTGTAGGTCGTCCGGCTGGAGGTCCGGGGGATTATGACCGCTGCTCCCACCATCTCCAGGATGGCGCCTGCGCCCTGGCGGGCGGGCGCAGGCGCCATCCTGGGAGTTCGACTACGCCCGTCCGCATGGACCACTCGGCTCCGAGCGCGGCCTACTGTGCCAGCCGTGGGAGCCGCGTCCGACGAGGTGGGCCAGACACGCTTCGAGGAGCTGGTGCCACGCGCCATCGCCGGCGACCGGCAGGCCTGGGAGGCGCTCGTGGGCCGGCTGCAACGGGTGGCATGGCATTCGATCGCCGGCTTCGACCTCGGCGACGAGGACCGCAAGGACGCCTTCGCCGCCACGTTCTTCCGGCTCAACGAGCGGCTCGCCACCATCCGCGAGCCGGCCAAGCTCCCGGGCTGGGTGGCCACCACCGCCCGCAACGAGGTGCACACCCTGCTGCGGGCCCGGCGCCGGCTGCGCGCCACCGATCCCCACGACCTGCCGCTCGTGCCGCAACCCGCGCTCAGCGACGAGGGCCTGATGAACGACGAGCTGCACGGTGCGGTGCGCCGGGGCTTCGCGTCCCTGTCGGCCCGTTGCCAGGAGCTGCTGCGGCTCGTGACCCTCGACCCGCCCCTGTCCTACGCCGAGGTCGGCGACCTGCTGGACATGCCCCACGGCAGCATCGGGCCCACGCGCCAGCGCTGCCTCGACCAGTTGCGCGGCACGGCCGCGCTGCGCCCCTTCATCGCTGGGAGGTGACCCCATGGAAGAACGCTTCGACGACGACCAGCTCCTCGCCGTGCTGACCCACGTGATCGACGAAACGGACCCGGTTCCGGCCGACGCGCTGGCCACGGCCATGGCGGCCGACCTCTCGGGCCTCGACGCCGAGCTCGCGGAGCTGGTGTTCGACTCGCTGCTCGACCAGGGCGGCACCACCATGCGCGACGATCCCGGCGACGTGCGCTCGCTGACCTTCACCTCGGGGGACCGCACGATCGAGGTCGACCTGGCCGACGGCGGCCTGGTGGGCCGGGTGTCCCCGGCCGAGGACACGCCGGTCGAGCTGGAGCAGGGCGCTACCCGCGTACCGCTCGCGGTGGACGACCTCGGCCGCTTCCGGGCCGTGGTGCAGCCGGGCCCGTTGCGCCTGCGGGTGGGCGGCGCCGCCGGCGCGGTGGCCACCCCCTGGATCACCCGCTGACGTCGTCGGCGCCGATGCAGACGAACGCGCTGGCCACCGCGCGCTGATCCTCCGATCCCCGGGCGCCGGCCTGGGCCGCCGCCAAGGCGACGCTGGGGGGCGCCCCGGCCCGCAGGCCGTCGTGCACCGCGAGCACGAACGGCGTCGTGGCCTCGTCGGGGACCGGGACCACCGGTGCCACCACCGAGCGCACGCCCAACCCCACCAGCGCGGTGGCCATGCCAAGGACCTCGTCGCCCCGCGTCACCGAGGCCACCGCCGCGTTGCACGCAGGCAGCACGAAGGTCTGCGGCGGCGAGGCCAGGCGTTCGAGGTCGTACAGGGTGAGGGCGCCGTCGGCCAGCCCCAGCGCCGAGAACAGCGGGCTGTCCGAGCGCAGCCGGCCGTGCGCCGCCACGTGGGCCAGGCCCGCGCCGGCCAGCGCGTCGAGCACGCGGTCGACGGTCGCCTCCTCGCCCCGCACCAGCCTCGCCCGCGGGTAGGCGGCGGCGACGGCCTTGGCTTCGGCGTCGGCCCCGGGCAGGTCGGGGCCCGCGACCGCCACGGTGGCCGCACCTGCGCTCGCCGCGGCACTCCCCCGCCGCAGCCACAGCTCGGCGCTGGGCGCCACGGTGACCGATCGCCCCGCCAACGTGGGCAGGGCGGCCCAGCACGCCTGGTGCAGCGGGTGGGTGGGCACCACCACGACCGGCCCGTCGCCGGCAGTGCCCAGCGGGGCCACCAGCAGCTCGTCGATGCGGCGCGCCGCGGCGTCGACGTCGGCCATCGGGTCGCGGGCCCGGCCCGCGGGGGCGAGGGCGCGGCGCAGGGCGAACACCAGGAAGCGGACCTCGTCCTCGATCTGGGCGGTGCTCGCCATGGTGTGCAGCCGGGCCCGGCCGCCCGTCACCGTGACCGCGTGCAGCGTGCCCTCCACGCTCACGTACTCGACCAGCATGCGGTCGCCGAGGGCGGCGGCCAGGGCCGCCGTGTCGAGCGGGCGGGTGGTCGGCTCGCGCATCCCGGGCGGCCGGGACGCCTGGGACATGCGCCGCGCCCGGTCCCGCACGGTCCGCTCCAGGCGCGCGATGCGGCCCAGCGAGGCCGCCGCCTCGGAGCCGGCCAGCGTCGCCTCGCGCAGCTCCGCCTCCGCCGTGCGCAGGTCCGCCAGCGCCGCGGCCAGGGTGGCGTCGGCCGGGGCCGTGACCGGGGGCAGGCGCAGGCTGCCGGCGCGCCAGCGCTCGGCCCAGCGCAGCACCTCCCACGGCCGGGCGTCGGCGAGGGCGAGGCGCAGGCCCAGCCGGGCCAGGTCCTCGCCGTGGGACGCGGCGCCCACCCGCAGCTCGGTGGCGCCGAGCCCCGCCCGGTAGGTGTCGAGCACCGAGAGGCCTCGACGCAGCGCGTCCTTGGCTCCGGAGCGGTCGCCGCGGGCGAGGCGGACCAGCGCGGTGGCGTGCCAGGCCTGGGCGCGCAGCCCCACCGGGCCACGGCCTCGGGCCTCGGCTGCCTTGGCCAGCTCGTCCTCCGCGGCGCGGGGGCGGCCCAGGGCCAGGGCCACCCGGCCGACGAAGGTCCGGGCGTGCAGCGCCTCGACGCGCCAGCCGTGCTCGTCGAGGCGGCGGGCGGCCGCGAGTGCTCTCCTCAGCAGGGCGGCCGGGGGCACGACGTCGTCCTCCCGGGCGCGAATGGTGGCCTGCATGCCCACGTAGCCGGCCAGCGCCGCCCACGGGCCCCGGCGGGCGGAGCGGAAGGCCTGGCCCGCGGCGGCCGCCTCGGCCGCGGCCCGATCGAGGTCGCCCGCGGCCAGGCACGCCTGAGCCAGCAGCAGGCGGGCCTCGGCCAGGTGCGCGGCATCCACGCCGTCGAGCGCGGCCACCGCGCCTGCGGCCGCGGCGCGGGCGTCGTCGGCCAGCCCCACCTGCAGCAGCACGTCGCACCGGTCCGACGCCAGGACCGCCACCAGCCGGGGCGGATCGCCCAGCTCGCGGTAGGCGGCCTCGGCGCGGTCGAAGGCGCTCAGCGCGTCGCCCACCGCCCCCCGCCGGCCCAGGGCGAAGCCGGCGTTGTGGGCCGCCATGGCCACCAGCACCGGCAGGCCCAGCCGGCCGGCCAGCGCCTCGACCTCGGCGAAGTCCGCGAGGGCGCCCTCGGTGTCGCCCCGGTAGGCGCGCAGGGTGCCCTGGTTGAGCAGGGCCCGGGCCAGGCTGCGCTCGTCGCCGTCACGGCGCAGGCGGGGCAGGGCTCGGCGGTAGCGCTCCAGGGCGTGGTCCAGCTCTCCGACCCGCTGGAGGACCAGCGCGTGCAGGAAGTCGACCCGCCCCCGGGCGGCCTGCGGCGCGCGCTGGTCGGCCCGCGCGATCTCACGGCGCGCCGCGGGCGTCCGGCCCAGGCTGAGCAGGGAGATGGCCAGCCCGGCGCGGGCCAGCGCCTCGGTCTCGGCGTCCCCGCCCTGGACGGCCGAGCGGGCCGCCCGGCGGAGGTGGCGGGCGGCCTCCTCGGGCTCGCCCAGCTCGTGCAACGCCAGGCCCAGCACCCACTCGGCCACCGGCGCCACCGTGGGCGGCTGGCCGGGGTCGTCGAGCAGCTCGACCGCCCGACGGCGGACCGCGGCGGGATCGCGATGGCGATCCTCGGCGAGTGCCCGCAGCTCGATGGTCGCCTGATCGTCCGCCACGCTCCGGGATGGTAGAAGACGGCTCCGTACCGGTATCGCCGTGTATGCGGCGGTCTCTGTACACGAGCGACCAGGAGGCACACCGGGATGACCGACGAGGGCAAGCACGGACAGGAACCCGACCCCAAGTCGGGCAAGGAGGGCGAGGACGGGGAGGAGCGCGGCTGGGCGGGTCGGGTCACCATCGACCCGACCGAGGGCGTCGCGTATGTGCCGCGCCAGGTGATCACCAGCGACATCGAGCGCGCCCTGGACATCGCCCGCAAGCTGTACCCCCGGGCTCCCCTCGAGCCCGAGCGCCTGGCGCTGATGGACGGGCGGTTCTTCCGCATCGCCGGCGTGCCCGACGTGCCCCGGCTGGTGCGCCAGCTGCGCTCGTTCGGCGTCCAGGCCCAGCCCAACCACGTGTTCTTCGCCCACTGCACCACCGCGTGCTGCTGCGGTCCCCACCCCGCCGTGCGCGGCGGGTGCGGCGGTGGGCCGGGCGCATCCCCGGTCTATGCGTCGCCGGTCTACGCGTCCCCGGTGTACGCGTCCCCGGTGTACGCGTCCCCGGTGTACGCCTCGCCTGTGTACGCGTCGCCCGTCTATGCGTCGCCGGTCTACGCGTCTCCCGTGTACGCCTCACCGGTGTACGCGTCGCCCGTCTACGCGTCCCCGGTGTATGCCTCACCGGTGTACGCCAGCCAGTACCTGGCGACCGGTCGCCGCCGCAGCAGCGCCGTGCCGGTCACGGCCGAGGACGCCGCCACGGTGGCCGACCTGCTGGGCAAGATCTCCGGCCAGCCGAGCGCCCAGCCGGACGTGATCGTGCTCGACACCGGCCTGGCCACGGCCCCGACGCTGATCCCGCACGCGCTGGAGCAGATCCAGGCCTTCGTCGTGCCCGGTGGGAGCGCGGCTGCGGCGGCCGAGGTGCCCGACTCGGTCCCGGCCGACAACCTGCTCGACCCGGCCGCGGGGCACGGCACGTTCATCGCGGGCCTGGTCGAGCAGGTGGCCCCGGGCGCCAAGGTCGAGGTCTGGCACGTGCTGGAGCCCGAGGGCGACGGCAACGAGGTCGACATCGCCACCCGCATCGACGCCCTGCCCGCCCGCACGGCGCCGGGCGATCGGGGCTGCGTCCTCAACCTGTCGTTCGGCGGCTACGTCATGGAGCACGGCGAGGTCCTCGCCAGCGCCATCCGCGAGGCCCAGGCCCGGGGCTACGTCGTCGTCTCGTCGGCGGGCAACGACGGCGTCTGCACCCCGACGATCCCGGCCTCGCTGCCCGACGTGGTCGGCGTGGGCGCCATCGGCCCCGACGGCCCCGCCCTGTTCAGCAACTACGGCCCGTGGGTCCGCGCCTGCGCCCCCGGTGTCGACGTGGTCAGCACGTTCTTCCGCCAGTTCCTGGGCGCGGAGACCCCCGCCACCCCGCTGGACCCCGACCCCGACGACTTCGAGGACTGGGCCCGCTGGTCGGGCACGTCGTTCTCCGCCCCCATCGTCGCCGGCGCCCTCGCCCAGCACGCCCGGGTCCACCAGGTCTCCATGGCCGAGGCGGTCACCCAGGTCATCGACAACCCCCTCCTCCTCCGCATCGCCGACCTGGGCACCGTGGTCAACGTCCTGTAACGCTGGACGCGCTTCCGGATCGGTCGGATAGGCTGATCGATCCCGGACACGGGATGTGCCCCTCTAGCTCAACTGGCAGAGCAACGGACTCTTAATCCGCAGGTTCTGGGTTCGAGTCCCAGGGGGGGTAC
>DASRJN010000599.1:0-8216 GCA_035649455.1 Acidimicrobiales bacterium | reverse complement strand
GGACGCCTTCAAGGTCCCCGGCGTCGAGTCCCAGCAGGCGCTCGACATGCTCGAGGCCGAGTTCCCCTCGGCCGCGGGCACCTCGGCCCAGCTGGTCTTCGCCGCCCCCGAGGACGGCACCCTGTCCGACCCGGCGACCGCCGCCGCGGTGGCCGCCGCCACGGCCGAGGTGACCAACCAGCCCGACGTGGGTGCGGTAGGCCCGCTGCAGCTCGCCCCCGGCGAGCGCATCGGCTATGTCGACGTGCAGTACGACCGCCCGTCGGAGGACATCCGCGATCCGGCCTACCAGCGGCTCGAGGCCACCATGGCCGAGACCAACGACAGCGGCGCGGTGCGGATGGAGCTGGGCGGCGACCTGCCCACGGAGGCGGCTCAGGAGGAGCCCAGCGGTCAGGAGATGATCGGCATCCTCGTCGCCGTCGTGGTGCTGCTCGTCGCCTTCGGGTCGGTCATCGCCATGGGGTTGCCGATCGGGCTCGCCATCGTGGGCCTGGCCACCAGCCTCGGCCTCATCGGGCTGGTGGCGGCGTTCACGGACGTGAACTCGGTGTCGCCGATCCTCGCCGCCATGATCGGCCTGGGGGTCGGCATCGACTACGCCCTGTTCATCGTCACCCGCCACCGCGAGAACCTGCACCGCGGGATGACCGTCGAGGAGGCGGCGGGCCGGGCCATCGCCACCTCGGGATCGGCCGTGCTGTTCGCCGGGGCCACCGTCGTCATCGCCATCTCCGGGCTGGCCATCGCCGGCATCCCCGCGGTCACCGTCATGGGCCTGATGGCCGGGCTCACCGTGGCGGTGATGGTGGCCATCGCGCTCACGCTGCTGCCCGCCATGCTCGGCTTCGCCGGGCACCGCATCGACGCCATCCGGTTGCCCGGGCGGCGCGCCGGCGCCGGGACCGAGGCCCGCGAGACGTTCTGGCACCGGTGGGGACGCCAGGTGGCGGCACACCCGTGGCGCTATGTCGTCGGCGGCACGCTGGCTCTGCTGTTGCTGGCCGCCCCCGTGCTCAGCATGCGGCTGGGCATGACCGACAACGGCGCCAGCCCGGACTCGCTGACCACCCGCCGGTCCTACGACCTGCTGGCCGACGGCTTCGGCCCCGGCTTCAACGGGCCGCTGCTGCTGTCGGTGCACCTCGACGACACCACCGTCGACGACCTCGCCCCCCTGGTGGACGCGGTGGCCGGCGACCCCGGGGTCGCCGCGGTCGCCCCGCCGCTGGCCAACGAGGAAGGGACCGCGGCCGTGCTGCGGGTCATCCCCACCACCGCGCCGCAGGACGGCGACACCACCGACCTGGTGCACCGGCTCCGGGACGACGTGATCCCCCAGGCGCTGGACGGCGTGCCCGGCACCGACGTCTACGTCGGCGGCCAGACGGCCATGTACATCGACCTGTCCGACCACCTGTCGAGCCGGCTGCCGTGGTTCGTGGGGGCGGTGATCCTGCTGTCGGTCCTGCTCCTGACGATGGTGTTCCGGTCGGTCGCCGTGCCGCTCAAGGCCGCGGCCATGAACCTGCTGTCGATCGGCGCCGCCTACGGGATCATCGTGGCCGTCTTCCAGTGGGGCTGGCTCAAGGGCCTGTTCGGCGTCGAGGAGACCGTGCCGATCGTGTCGTTCATGCCGATGATGCTCTTCGCCATCCTGTTCGGACTGTCGATGGACTACGAGGTCTTCCTGCTGACCCGGGTGCGCGAGGAGTACCTCGAGCGGCGGAACAACGACACCGCCGTGGTCGAGGGCATCGCCGCCACGGCCCGGGTGATCACGTCGGCGGCGCTCATCATGATCAGCGTGTTCGCCGCCTTCGTGCTGGGCGAGGACCCGGTCATCAAGATGTTCGGCGTGGGCCTGGCCAGCGCCGTGCTCATCGATGCCACCGTCGTCCGCATCGTGCTGGTGCCGGCCACGATGAAGCTGCTCGGCGACTGGAACTGGTGGCTGCCGGGCTGGCTGGACCGGTTGCTCCCCCGCCTCGACGTCGAAGGTGGCGCCGCCCTGCCCGAGCCGGACTACGAGCCCGGCCGGGCCCCGACCCTCCCGCCCGTGCTGGAGCCCGAGGCCGCCTGACCGTCCGGCGGCCTGGCCGCCCCCGCTCCGGCTCCCCTCGGGGGTCGGAGCGGGGGCCTTGCCGCGCCGCGCCGGTAGGCTCCCGCCGCGATGATCGCCGTGGTCCGCGTGCTGGCCTTCTTCGCCGGTGCCGCGGTGGTGCTCGCCACCATCGCCTCGGCGCTGAAGACGGTCGTGGTGCCGCGGGCGGAGCCGGTGATGCTGGCCCGGTGGGTGTTCGTGGCGGTGCGGCGGCCGTTCGACTTCCGGGTGAGGCGGGCGCACACCTGGGAGGAGGCCGACCGGATCATGTCCCGGTTCGCTCCCTTCGCCCTGATGACGCTGCCACTGGTGTGGGTCGCGCTGGTGATCCTGGGCTTCATGCCCATCTACTGGGCGCTCGGCGTGGACCTGGTCGAGGACAGCTTCGAGCAGTCGGGCTCGTCGCTGCTGACGCTCGGCTTCGCGGTCGACCACCACACGCCGGTCATCGTGGTCATGTTCGTGGAGGCCACCATCGGGCTCGGGCTGGTGGCCCTGCTCATCAGCTTCCTCCCGACCATGTACCAGCTCTTCTCCCGGCGTGAGACGCTGGTGTCGCAGCTCGACGTGCGGGCCGGCACGCCGCCCACGCCGGTGGCCATGTTCCGGCGGGCCAAGGTGATCGGCTGGATCGACTACCTGGACGGCTTCTGGCTCGAGTGGGAGCGCTGGTTCACCGAGGTCGAGGAGTCCCACACGTCGTACCTGGCGCTGTCGTTCTTCCGCAGCCCCCACCACGGGCGCTCGTGGATCACGGCCGCGGGGGCGGTGCTGGACGCCGCCTCGATCCGGTTGGCCGCCATCGATCTTCCTCGCTCGTGGCAAGCCCAACTATGCGTCCGCTCCGGATATCTGGCATTGCGGCGCATAGCCGGGGCCTATGGCATCCGCTATGACCCCGACCCGGCGCCCACCGACCCCATCTCCATCACCCGCGAGGAGTTCGACGACGTGTGCGACCAGCTGCAAGAGCTGCATGTCCCCATGAAGGCGGACCGGGACCAAGCCTGGCGGGACTTCGCGGGCTGGCGGGTCAACTACGACACGGCCCTGCTGGCCCTGAGCGGCCTCCTGATGGCGCCATACTCGCCGTGGTCGTCCGATCGGGGCATCAACTACCGGGTGCGCCTGCTGCCCGGCAACCCCATCGTGCGTCGTCGGTCACGGCTGTCTCGTAGCACGCCCTAGGGGCGCGGCGATGCTGAAGCGTGGTGCGGCGGCCGTGCTCGCGCCCCTCGTCGCGCTCGGGGGCATCGGGCTGCTGACTCGGGCGGGCGGGTCGCCGCCGGCGCGGGTCGACCTGCGGAGCGGCGGCGCCTGGGTGGCGTCCACGGTCGGGCTGATGACGCTCATCGACGGGAGCAGCGCGCAGGTCGTGGCCCGGGTCGACGTGGGCGATGCGTCCTCGGGCCTGACCGCGGTGCAGGCCGGCCCGGTCGGCTACGCGGTCGACGGGACCCGGGGGACCGTGGTGCGGGTCGACCCCCGCACATACACGCCGGGCCCGCCCACCCGGGTGGTGACGGGCACGCCGGCGGACGTGGTGGCCCGGGCCACTCAGGAGTCGGTCTACGTGCTCGACGAGGGCCGGGGCCGAGTGGCGGTGGCCGACGCCGACGACCTGGCGGTGCGCCGGGGCGACGAGGTGTCGGTGGCCGACGGCGTGCGATCGAGCGTCCTCGACCGCGACGGCCGCCTCTGGCTGCTGGGCGAGACGACCGGTGATCTGGTGTGGTTCGACGGGCCGGAGCGCCACACCCGCCCGGACGTGGTGGACGACCCGGCCGGCGCCGAGCTGGTCATGGCCGGGGGCTCGCCGGTGGTGGTGGACCGGGCGGCGCGCACCGTGCGCCGCGTCGGCCGCGGCGGGGGCGAGACGGCGCGGGCCTGCATCGACATCCGGGGCGACGACGACTCGGTGCGCTTCGGGGCCGCGGCGGCCGGCGTCCGCGTCTACGCCGTGTCCGGCGACCAGGGCGTGCTGCGGGTCAGCGACCTCGCCACCGGCCGCTGCGCCAGTGTGGCCGTGACGGTCGCCGGCGCCGGTGCCGAGCTGGGCCCGCCGGTCGAGGCCCGGGGCCGGGTGTTCGTGCCCGACTACACCACCGGGAAGGTGGCAGTGGTCGATGTCGACCGGGATCGCGTCGTCGTCACGGACGAGCCGGTAGCCGAGGGCCCCTTCGAGCTGTTCGTGGAGGACGGCTTCGTCTTCTACAACGATCCCGACAGCGAGCGGGCCGGGGTCATCCACGTCGACGGGGCCGTGGACCGGGTGGTGAAGTACGACCCCGCCGACCCCGGCGCGGGGCTGGACAACGACCTCGCCGCCGCTCCCCCTCCTCCCGCTGTGCCCCCGGAGTCGGACGAGCCGGACGAAGCCGGCCCTACCACCACGGACCCCGGGCGCGACCCGGCGCCCGCCGACGAGCCCGGCCCGGGCCTCTCGCCGGGCGACGCCCGCCCCGCCCGCCCGGACGAGGCCACCGTCCCCGGGAGCGGGCCGGGGCCAACCATCACCGGGTCAACGGGCACGACCGGCACGACCGGCTCCACCGGGTCGACCGGATCGACCGTCACGACGTCACCCACGACGTCCTCGACGACGGTGGTCACCACGCCCACCACCTCGTGCCCCGGCCCCGACACCGATGGCGACGGCATCCCCGACCCGTGCGACCCCGACGACGACGGCGACGGGGTGGCCGACGCCCTCGACGTCTGCCCCGGCTTCGACGACCGGGCCGACCAGGACGCCGACGGCACCCCCGACGGCTGCGACAGCACCGACGGCACGCCCCCGTCCATCGAGATCGTGGACGTGATCGACGAATTCGACCGCGTCGACGGGACGCACACCTTCAGCGTCGTGGTCCATGCCGAGGACCCCCAGACCGGCGTCGCCCGCATCGAGGTGTCCCTGCAGTACGAGCGCTTTCTCAACTGCAACGGTCCGGTGGAGACGGTGCGCGTGGGCCCGATCACCCGGGGGGCCAACAACGTCACCGACTTCACCGCCGCCTACCGGCTGCCCACGTGCCGCACCGGGAGGGTCCCGGAGCTCGTCTTCGACCTGTCCTTCGTGGCCCGGGCCCGCAATCCCGAAGGCGTGACTGCCACCACGTCCGGCTGAGGTGCCATGCTGGCCGCCGTGCCCCGCACCCCGACGGACGTGCGCGCCGCGGTCGAGCGGGTCCTCCCGCTCGTGGCCGACCGGGCCGATGCCATGGAGCGGAAGGGCCGCCTGGACGACGACGTGGTGGCCGCGCTCAGGGACACGGGCCTCAACGGCCTCGCGGTGCCCGCGGCGCTGGGCGGCCTGGAGGCGCCGGTGCTCGACGCGGTCGACATCTTCGAGCGCATCGCCGCGGTCGACGGCAGCACCGCCTGGTGCTCGGTCATCTCCTCGGGCAGCAACCTGTTCGCCGGCTACATCGACGAGGCTGCGGCCCGCACGGTCTTCGCCGACCCCGACCAGGGCAACGCCACCATGTTCGGCCCTTACGGCCGCCTGGCCCGCGGGCCCGACGGAGCCCGCCGGCTCAGCGGGCGCTGGCCGTTCGCCAGCAACTGCCTGCACAGTGCCTGGATCGGCCTCGGCGCCTTCGTCGAGGACGACGACGGCTCGCCGCAGCCCGGGCCCCGGGTGTGCTTCGTGGCCATGGACCAGGTCGAGGTCGAGGACACCTGGGACGTCCTCGGCCTGTGCGCCACCGGCAGCCATCACGTCTCGGTCGCCGACGTGGGCTTCGACCTGGCCCGCTCGTGCAGCTTCGCCGACCGTGCCTGGCCCGAGGGCACGCTGTGGCGGCTGCCGATCTACACCGCGCTGCTGCCCACCCTGGCCGCCGTTCCCCTCGGGATCGCCCGGGGCGCGCTGGACGAGGTGCACCGCCAGGCCCGCGAGGGGCGCACGGCTCGCCGCGGCCAGCTGGGCGACGACCCGGTGGCGATGGCCGGCCTGGCCGCCGCCGACACCCGCCTGCGGGCGGCGCGGGCCGCGCTGCGCGAGGTGGTGGGCGAGGCCCACGATCGGGCCGCCCGCGGCGAGCCGGTCGACCGGCCGCTGCAGGCTCGCAGCTTCCTGGCCTGCCTGCACGCGTGCGATGTCGGCGTCGAGGTGACCGCCGAGGCCCATGCCCTCGGGGGCGGAGCCGCCGCCTACACCGCCAGCCCGCTCCCCCGGGCGCTGCGGGACGTGCACACGGCGCGCCAGCACCTGCTGTTCGCCCCCCGGCACCGCGTGGAGCTGGGCAAGGTGGTGGCGGGCCTGGACGTCGTGTACCCGCCCTTCGTGACCTGAGCGCCCACGCGCCGCATCAGCCCGCGACGCGGTAGCCGGCGACGTTGCCCTCGCTGTCCGACATGATCAGCGCTCCGCCACCGAACGCCAGCTGGTAGCCGAGGAAGGGCGCATCGGTCGTCCAGGCCTCGCTGCCGTCCGGGGCCACCGCCTGCAGCGAGCTAATCCCGGCGATCACCAGCCGCGGCGGATCGGTGGGCAGCGCCAGCATGGCGTTGGAGCCGTTCGAGAGGCGGCGCCGCTCGGTGCCGGTGGCGGGGTCGACGACCAGGGTCTCACCCGAGCCGAGCCACACCGCGGCGTCGGGCCCGAGGGACGTCACCGGCCCCGCGAACGCGGCCTCGGCGTCGAGGCTCCACGCGATCTCGCCGGTGGCGGGCGACACGCCGGTCACGTAGCCGTCGTCGTCCACCGCGATGGCCATGCCCCCCACGACCTCGGTGACCCAGATGGTCGCCTCACCCCGGGGCATCGGGGTGGTGAAGCGGACGTCCCCGTCGTTCGGGTCGATCCCCAGCAGCTTGCCGCCGCTGGTCCCGGCCACCAGGACGTCGCCCGCCGACCGGAGGGCGGTCCACAGGTTGTCCTCGTCGAAGGAGGCCACCCAGCGCTCCGAGCCGTCGGCCACGTCCAGGGCCCGCACCTCGAAGCCCGTGGACACCACGATGGTGTCGCCGACGACCACCGGCGGGTCGTAGAACCACTGGTCGGTCACGGTCCAGCGCACCGCCCCGGTGGCGGCGTCCAGCGCCTGGATCACGTAGGGCTCGGCGGCGCTGGCGATGATGGCGTCGCCGACGAGGATGGGCGTGACGTTGTCGCCGTCGGTGCCGATCGGGGTGGCCCAGGCCACGGTGCCGCTGGCCATGTCGATGGCGGACAGCCGCCCGGTCGAGTCCTCGATGTAGGCCCGCTGGCCGTCGGTGACCGGGGCGCCGAGGGTCTCCTCGCTGAGGTCGAGGGTCCATTCGAGATGGGCGCCCGCCGCGGACGGGGGATCGCCCGCCGGGGCCGTCCCGCCGGGCGAGGACGGGGCACTGGTCGCGGTCCGATCGCCGTCGTCGCCGTTGTCCTGCGTGGCCCGGCGGGCGACGAACACCAGGCCGCCGACGATCGCCAGCACCGCCAGCCACAAGCCGATCGCGCGCCCGCGGGGGATGGTCGTGCGCGGGCGCACGGGTGGCCCCCACGCGGCAACCCCGGGCGGGCGCACCGGCGGGCCGGACCCGTTGGGCGACCCGGTCCGGAGCGGAGGGCCGGGCGGAGGCCCGGGAGGCGCGAACGGCGGCGCAGCCGCCATGCCGACCGCCGCCGGGGGCGAGCCGGCCGCCACAGTGGCGCCGGCCGGCACCGGGGCGCGACTCGGAGCCACGGGCGGGACGAAGTGGGGGGTGCCCGCGCTGCGGTCCTGGGGCGGGGCCATGGTCTCGGCTACCAGGGCGGCGCCGAGCGCCACCGGGTGCTTGGGGTGGGCGTCCACCGCCACCGGGCGACCGAGCGCCATGCTGACCTCGCGGGCGACGAGCGGCGTGCGGGACGCACCTCCCACCAGCAGCACCGCGTCGGGCTGGTCGGGGCGCAGGCCCGCCGAGGCCACGGCGCGGGCCAGGGCCCGGGTGGTCGGGGCCAGCAGCGGGGCGATCAAGCTCTCCAGCTCCTGACGCTGGAGCAGGACCTGGTCCCGCAGCGTCGGCAGCAGCACCGGGATGGTCACCGTCGTCTCCGAGGACAGCGCCTCCTTGGCCTCGACGCAGTCACGCCGGAGCTGCGCCATCGCGATCAGCGTGGCGGGATCCGTCGGGTCGAACCCCT